>NZ_JBOBDM010000011.1:0-107520 GCF_050586605.1 Pseudomonas sp. ES1
AACCAGGTCACAAGGACCTGAGGCGTCGACAACCCTCAATGCAGATGTAGAATTTCCAGTAAAACTTTGTAAGGTTGGCGCTGCTTATCCCATAATGTGCCACCAGAGACCTTGGCCGTAGCTTTGCAGAGGTAAGTCGATCCCCATGAACCGCACCGGCCGCGCCCTGACCATGGGCTGCCTGTTGCTTCTTCAGCCCCTGCTGGCCCTGGCGGAGGGCGGTAACTCGTTGCTGATTCCAGCGACGGGCCGCTGCACGCTGAATGCCGCGCCGGAGGATCAGGAGACTGCCCTGAAAGCCTGCGAGCAAACGGCAGACGCCGGGGATGCCGAAGCACAGTACGAGCTGGGCGAGTTCTATTACAGCGGTACCCCCCGTCACCTCGACAAAGCGCTCAAGTGGTTCGAGAAGGCCTCGCTGCAGGGCCACGCCCAGTCGCAGTATCGCCTCGGTTCGATGTTCTTCCACGGCGAAGGGGTCAAGGCCAACAACGTGCAGGCCTACATCCTGCTGAAGATGGCTGCGGTCAACGGTGCCGAAGATGCACTGGACATGGCCGACGAAGTCACCGAGCAAATGCCGCGTGACGAGCTTGAGCATGCCACCCAGGTGCTCGGCCAGATCTTCCGCAAGTACCTGCTGGAACTGCAGAACGCCGAAGGGCGTACCCCGTTCTCGCCCCTCCCCTGACGACAGCCCTATCACACAGACGTAAGAAATGCCGATCAAGATGGGTCGAGGATTTCTCGTGCTCGCGCCGGCCTCATCGCGCAGCCCACGAAACTGTGCTTGGAGGCGGCCCAAAACAGGCCATAGCGTGGGAGCGGGCTTGCCCCGCGATGAGGCCACCACGGGCACTACCGACCCTTGATCGTTTCAGTGCTTTCGCCACTGCCACTCAAGGGTTATTCTTGAGCTCACATTCATTGCCGTCGAGCGGCTAAAAACCACCTTGAACGCACCCATACAACCCCATCGCTTCATCCTCGAACCTTTCGAGGCCAACCGTTTCGCCAACCTGTGCGGCCAGTTCGACGAGCACTTGCGCCTGATCGAGCAACGCCTGGCCATCGAGATCCGCAACCGCGGCAATCAGTTCGAACTGATCGGCGAACCCAAGACCACCTCCGCCGCTGAACAGCTGCTGCGCCGCCTCTATCGCGAGGCCAAGGCCAGCGAACTGTCGCCGGAAACGGTCCACCTCTATCTCCAGGAATCCGCGGTCGAGGACATCGGCAACCCCGCCGTCAATGAAGTCAGCGTCTCGCTGCGCACGCGCAAGGGCAAAATCACGCCGCGCGGCGTCAATCAGCAACGCTACGTCAAAGAGATCCTGGCCAACGACATCAACTTCGGCGTCGGCCCGGCCGGTACCGGCAAGACCTACCTGGCTGTGGCCTGCGCCGTGGATGCGCTGGAGCGCGAGCAAGTGCGCCGCATCCTGCTGGTGCGCCCGGCGGTCGAGGCTGGCGAGAAGCTCGGCTTCCTGCCCGGCGACCTGGCCCAGAAGATCGACCCGTACCTGCGCCCGCTGTACGACGCGCTGTACGAGATGCTCGGCTTCGAACATGTGGCCAAGCTCATCGAGCGCCAGGTGATCGAGATCGCCCCGCTGGCCTACATGCGCGGCCGCACGCTCAACAACAGCTTCATCATCCTCGACGAGAGCCAGAACACCACGCTCGAGCAGATGAAGATGTTCCTCACCCGCATCGGCTTCGGCTCGACCGCGGTGATCACCGGTGACATCACCCAGGTCGACCTGCCACGCGGCACCAAGTCGGGCCTGGCCCACGTGATCGAGGTGCTCAAGGACGTACCGGGCATCAGCTTCACCCATTTCCAGCCCAAGGACGTGGTGCGCCATCCGTTGGTGCAACGCATCGTCGAAGCCTACGACCGCTTCGAAGCCCGACAGGCCCAACCCGAGGCGCGCGGCAAAGATGCTTGAACTCGATCTGCAACGGGCAACGGATGCTGCCAGCCCGGATGACGCCGCCTTCCGCCGCTGGTGCGAGCTTGCCCTGCGCCAGCGCAGCGCCGACTCCGAGATGACCATCCGCCTGGTCGACGAAGCCGAAGGCCGCGAGCTTAACCACACCTACCGGCACAAGGACTACGCGACCAACGTGCTGTCCTTCCCCGCCGACGTGCCCGACGACCTGCTGGACATCCCGCTGCTCGGCGACCTGGTGATCTGCGTCGCCGTGGTCGAGCGCGAAGCCAAAGAACAAGGCAAGGCCCTCGAAGCGCACTGGGCCCATCTGGTCATCCATGGCTGCCTGCACCTGCTCGGCTACGACCATATCGACGACGACGAAGCCGAAGAGATGGAAGCGCTGGAACGGGAATTGCTGGCGGAACTGGGTCACCCGGACCCGTACGCCGACGACGAAACCGACTCAATCACACACTGACACTGCAAGGAACACGAGTAACCGCCATGAGCGAAGACCGATCGAGCAACGGGCAAAAGTCCTGGCTGGGTAAACTGACCCAGGCTTTTGCCCATGAGCCGAAAAACCGCCAGCAGCTGCTTGAACTGCTGCGCGAAGCCCATCAGAACAAGCTGCTCGACAGCGAAGCGCTGACCATCGTCGAAGGCGCCATCCAGGTCGCCGACCTGCAGGTGCGCGACATCATGGTGCCGCGCTCGCAGATGATCAGCATCAAGGCCAGCCAGTCGCCACGCGAGTTCCTGCCAGCGGTGATCGATGCCGCGCACTCGCGCTACCCGGTGATCGGCGAAAGCCATGACGATGTGCTTGGCATCCTGCTCGCCAAGGACCTGCTGCCGCTGATCCTCAAAGAGAACGGCGACAGCTTCAACATCAAGGACCTGCTGCGCCCGGCCACCTTCGTGCCCGAGTCCAAGCGCCTGAACGTGCTGCTGCGCGAGTTCCGCGCCAACCACAACCACATGGCCATCGTCATCGACGAATACGGCGGTGTGGCCGGCCTGGTGACCATCGAAGACGTGCTTGAACAGATCGTCGGCGACATCGAAGACGAACACGACGTCGAGGAAGACAGCTACATCAAGCCGCTGCCCAGCGGCGACTTCCTGGTCAAGGCACTCACCCCGATCGAGAACTTCAACGAGTTCTTCGACAGCGAATTCTCCGATGACGAGTTCGACACGGTCGGCGGCCTGGTGATGAGTGCGTTCGGTCACCTGCCCAAACGCAACGAGACCACCGAGATCGGCGGCTACCGCTTCCGCATTCTCAACGCCGACAGCCGGCGGATACACCTGCTACGCCTGACACCGATCAACCGTTAAGGACGAACATGCGCTGGATCACCCGCCCCGGCTGGCCCGGTAACCTGCTGGCCATGGTGGCCGGCGCTTCCACCCTCCTGGCCCTGGCGCCTTTCGACATCTGGCCGTTGGCGCTGCTGTCCATCGCCCTGTTCTACGCCGGCCTGCGTACCCTCAACCCGCGCCAGGCCCTGGCCCGCGGCTGGTGCTTCGGCTTCGGCCTGTATGGCGCCGGCACCTGGTGGATCTACGTCAGCATGAACACCTACGGCGGCGCCTCGCCGTTGCTGGCGATCCTGCTGTTGCTGGCGTTCTTCGCCTGCCTGGCGTTTTTCTTCGCCTTGCCGGCCTGGCTCTGGGCGCGCTGGCTGCGCCGCGACGAGGCGCCCTTGGCCGATGCGCTGAGCTTCGCTGCGCTGTGGCTACTGCAGGAAGCCTTCCGTGGCTGGTTCCTGACCGGTTTCCCATGGCTCTACGCCGGCTACAGCCAGCTCGACGGCCCCTTGGCCGGGCTGGCGCCGCTCGGCGGTGTGTGGCTGGTGTCGTTCAGCCTTGCGCTGACCGCGGCATTGCTGTGCAACCTGCTCCGGCTACGCGCACGCCCATCGTTCCTGGCCATTGGCGTCGTGCTGCTGGTAGCGCCCTGGGTCGTCGGCATGGCGCTCAAGGGCCACGCCTGGACCCGGCCGGCCGGCGACCCGCTCAAGGTCGCCGCGCTGCAGGGCAACGTCGAACAGGACCTGAAATGGGACCCAGCCCATGTCAACGCCCAGCTGGCGCTGTACCGTGACATGAGCTTCAGTTCAAAACCTGTGGACCTGCTGGTCTGGCCGGAAACCGCTGTACCGGTGCTCAAGGACCAGGCCCAGGGCTACATCGACATGATGGGGGCGTTTGCCGCCGAGCGGCATTCGGCGCTGATCACCGGGGTGCCGGTACGGCAGATGGTCCACCACCAGCGGCGCTACTTCAACGGCATCACCGTGGCCGGTGAAGGCGACGGCCTGTACCTCAAGCAGAAGCTGGTGCCCTTTGGTGAATACGTGCCGCTGCAGGACATGCTGCGCGGGGCGATCGAGTTCTTCAACCTGCCGATGTCGGACTTTGCCCGCGGCCCTGCGGACCAGCCGCTGCTGCAGGCCAAGGGCTACCAGATTGCGCCCTACATCTGCTACGAAGTGGTCTACCCCGAGTTCGCCGCCAGCCTGGCAGCACGCAGCGACCTGCTGCTGACCATCAGCAACGACACTTGGTTCGGCACCTCGATCGGCCCGCTGCAGCACCTGCAGATGGCGCAGATGCGGGCCCTGGAAGCCGGCCGCTGGATGATCCGCGCCACCAACAACGGCGTGACCGCGCTGATCGACCCGTTCGGCAAGATCACCACGCAGATCCCGCAGTTCGAGCGCGCGGTGCTGTATGGCGAGGTAGTGCCGATGCAACAGCTGACGCCTTACCTGCAGTGGCGTTCGTGGCCGCTGGCGATTGTCTGCGCATTGCTGCTGGGTTGGGCCTTGCTGGCCGGGCGGATTGCCAAGACTGTCTGACAGCGCTCGCAAGGGCCTCTTCGCGGCGGTTCGACGCCTCGATAAACCCGCTCCCACATGGACCGCGCTAACCTCGAGGCAAGCATCGTACCTGTGGGAGCTGGCTTGCCAGCGATGAGGCCAGCACTGACAACATAAGACAGTTGCTCCCACGGGTTCGCCGCGGCCCTCAAGGCTTGCATAGTAGCTGTGGGAGCGGGTTTATCGAGGCGTCGAACCGCCGCGAAGAGGCCGGCACCTGCGGTGCAAGAATCAGTAGAACAGCCGATACCCCACCAGCCCCACCGCCTCGTTCAGCAACTGCCCGCTCTGCCAGATCGCCCGGCTTTCCGGAAGCAACCCGGCAAACGGCCGGGCATGATCGCGCCCGAGGAACCCCACCGGCGCCGGCACCACTTCGAAGCCGGCACGCTCAAAGCTCCAGCGCGAGCGCTGCATGTGCCAGGCCTGGGTCACCACTACCACGCGGCGAATCCCCAGCGGCTGCAAGACCTGCGCGCTGAGCGCGGCGTTCTCCCAGGTGGTATGGCTGGCCTCTTCCTTCCAGGTGACCGAAACACCAAAATCTGCCTGCAGCCGCTCAGCCATCAACTGCGCCTCACTCGGCGGCGTACCATAGTGCAGGCCGCCGCTGGTCAGCACCGGCAACCCCGACGCCTTGGCCAGTTGCGCGGCATAGCGCATGCGCTCCAGGGCCAGGTAGGAAGGTTGATCGCTGCCGCCCCAGGCTGGATCGCCTCGATCACGCCCGGCGCCGAGCACCACGATGGCATCGGCACGGCTTGCCAGGCTCGCCCAGCTCTGCGGCGTCAACGCAGGTTCCGTTTCCAGCTGCCGGGCCGCCTGCTCCACGACCAACGGCAGGCTCATCAGCCACAGCCCACCCAGGCCCAGGGCAAAGCACGCAGCCGCCAGGCGCGGCCGGCGCCGACGCCACCACCAGGCCGCCAGCAATAACAGCAGCAGCACGCCCGGCGGCATCAGCCATTGTTTGATGAAAAAGCGAATCGGCATCACACACCTCCATGGAAGGCATGCAGCCTAAGAGGATCGGCGCCGGGCCTCAAGGGGAGGTCGACGCCGATCACAGAGTGGGTGTTGAAGAACCGGCGCGTGAACACGTGCGCCTGCAAACCTGAACGGCTATCGGGATGGCTGCGTCCTGGATCTTGCTGGAGCAGTGGCGCGTTTTCGATCCTTGAGCCAGATGATTCTGGCCGAGGATGGTTCCGGTTGCGGGTAGGCACCGGCGCTGGCATGGCGACCTGCCGGGAGTGACTCCAGATAGGCCTTGATCACCTCGAACTCGGCGTGGCTCAGGCCACGCAATTCCAGTTCGGCAGGCATCTCGTCGCGCAATCGTACCGAGGTTCTGGCCACTTCCAGTGCCAGGCCCAGGCGGTCGATCAGGCGTTCGTAAAGCTCCGGTTTGCTTGCAGGTAGTTGCGACTCTCCCATCCGTTCACCTCATTGAAGGTAAGAATATCTCCCCCCACAAATGAGCTTAGCGTTGTCATGAAAAGCAGCTGCCCGCCGCGACCAACGGCCCGCGCGGCGGGGGATGCAATCAGGGTTTCCCACGATGCGCGGCGCTCATGTATGCTACGGCGTTCACTCTATCGACACCGGAGTGCCGGTCGCAGCGAGGTTCCGCTGCCTGGAAACAGGGTCCTTTCTCTCTCAGTTAAAAAGTAGCCATGCACGAACAATACACGCCCCGTGATATCGAAGCCGCCGCCCAGAAGTTCTGGGACGAGCAACAGTCGTTCGCTGTTACCGAACAGCCAGGCAAGGAGACCTACTACTGCCTGTCGATGTTCCCGTACCCGAGCGGCAAGCTACACATGGGGCATGTGCGCAACTACACCATCGGCGACGTGATTGCCCGCTACCAGCGCATGCTGGGCAAGAACGTCCTGCAGCCGATGGGCTGGGACGCCTTCGGCATGCCGGCGGAAAACGCGGCGATGAAAAACAACGTCGCCCCGGCCAAGTGGACTTACGAAAACATCGACTACATGAAGACCCAGCTCAAGAGCCTGGGCCTTGGTATCGATTGGGCCCGTGAAGTCACCACCTGCAAGCCGGACTACTACCGCTGGGAGCAGTGGCTGTTCACCCGCCTGTTCGAGAAAGGCATCATCTACCGCAAGAACGGTACCGTGAACTGGGACCCGGCCGATCAGACCGTGCTCGCCAACGAGCAGGTCATCGACGGCCGTGGCTGGCGCTCGGGCGCGCTGATCGAAAAGCGCGAAATCCCGATGTACTACTTCCGCATCACCGACTACGCCGACGAGCTGCTGGAAAGCCTCGACGAGCTGCCGGGCTGGCCTGAGCAGGTCAAGACCATGCAGCGCAACTGGATCGGCAAGTCGCGCGGCATGGAAGTACAGTTCCCGTACGACCAGGCCAGCATCGGCCACGAAGGCACGCTGAAAGTCTTCACCACCCGCCCCGACACCCTGATGGGCGCCACTTACGTCGCCGTCGCCGCCGAGCACCCGCTGGCCACCCAGGCCGCCCAGGGCAACCCGGCGCTGCAGGCGTTCATCGACGAGTGCAAGGGCGGCAGCGTCGCCGAAGCCGACATGGCCACCCAGGAGAAGAAGGGCATGGCCACTTCCCTGCTGGTCGAACACCCGCTGACCGGCGAGAAGCTGCCGGTGTGGGTCGCCAACTACGTCCTGATGCACTACGGCGACGGCGCCGTGATGGCCGTGCCGGCCCACGACGAGCGCGACTTCGAGTTCGCCCACAAGTACAACCTGCCAGTGAAGGCCGTTGTGCGCACCAGCGCCGGTGACGAAGTGTCCAGCGAATGGCAGGCCGCCTATGGCGAGCACGGCCAACTGATCAACTCCGGCGAATTCGATGGCCTAGACTTCGCCGGCGCCTTCGACGCCATGGAAGCCGCCCTGATCCGCAAGGACCTCGGCAAGTCGCGCACCCAGTTCCGCCTGCGCGACTGGGGTATCAGCCGTCAGCGCTACTGGGGCTGCCCGATCCCGATCATCCACTGCCCAACGTGCGGCGACGTACCGGTGCCGGAAGACCAACTGCCGGTCACCCTGCCGGAGAACGTGGTGCCGGACGGCGCCGGTTCGCCGCTGGCGCGCATGCCCGAATTCTATGAATGCACCTGCCCGAAATGCGGCACCGCGGCCAAGCGCGAAACCGACACCATGGACACCTTCGTCGAGTCGTCCTGGTACTTCGCCCGCTACGCCTCGCCGAACTACGACAAGGGCCTGGTAGACCCCAAAGCTGCCAACCACTGGCTGCCGGTCGACCAGTACATCGGTGGCATCGAGCACGCCATCCTGCACCTGCTGTACGCGCGCTTCTTCCACAAGCTGATGCGTGACGAAGGCCTGGTCACCTCCAACGAGCCGTTCAAGAACCTGCTCACCCAGGGCATGGTCGTCGCCGAAACCTACTACCGCGTTGCCAGCAACGGCGGCAAGGACTGGTTCAACCCGGCCGATGTCGAGATCGAGCGCGATGCCAAAGCCAAGATCATCGGCGCACGCCTGAAGACCGACGGCCTGCCGGTCGAAATCGGCGGCACCGAGAAGATGTCGAAGTCGAAGAACAACGGCGTCGACCCGCAGTCGATGATCGACGTCTACGGCGCCGATACCTGCCGCCTGTTCATGATGTTCGCCTCGCCGCCCGACATGAGCCTGGAATGGTCCGACTCCGGCGTCGAGGGCGCGAGCCGCTTCCTGCGCCGTGTCTGGCGCCTGGCCCAGGCCCACGTTGCTCAGGGCCTGCCAGGCAAGCTGGATGTCGCCTCGCTCGACGACGCACAAAAAGTCATCCGCCGCGCCATCCACGCGGCGATCAAGCAGGCCAGCACCGATGTCGGCCAGTTCCACAAGTTCAACACCGCCATCGCCCAGGTGATGACCGTGATGAACGTGCTGGAAAAGGCCCCGCAAGCCACCGCCCAGGACCGTGCCCTGCTGCAGGAAGGCCTCGAGGCCGTGACCCTGCTGCTGTCGCCGATCACCCCGCACATTTCCCACGAGCTGTGGAAGCACCTGGGCCACGACCAGGCCGTCATCGACGCCGGCTGGCCGGCCGTTGACGAAAGCGCGCTGGTGCAGGACACCGTCACGCTGGTGGTACAGGTCAACGGCAAGCTGCGCGGCCAGGTGGACATGCCTGCCGCCGCCAGCCGCGAGGAGATCGAAACGGCCGCCCGCAACAACGAGAATGTCCTGCGCTTCACTGATGGCCTGACCATCCGCAAGGTCATCGTGGTACCGGGCAAGCTGGTCAACATCGTCGCCAATTGATGGCAACGCCCGTCCGCGCACGGCGCGGGCGGGCGTATTCGGCCCACGAGGGAGCTACAACATGATCAAACGCAATCTGCTGGTAATGGGCCTGGCCGTACTGCTCAGCGCCTGTGGTTTCCAGCTGCGCGGCACCGGCACCACCGAACTGACCATCAAGGAGCTGGACCTCAGCGCCCGCAACGCTTACGGCGACACCGTCAAGCAGTTGCGCCGTACTCTGGAAAGCAACGAGGTAAGGGTATACAGCGGTGCGCCGTACAAGCTGGTACTCACCAACGAACAGGAAACCCAGCGCGCGGCGACCTACAGCAGTGGTAACCGCTCGGCGGAATACGAGCTGACCACGGTGCTGAACTATGCCATCGAAGGCCAGAACGACACCGTGCTGTTGGAAGACAAACTGCAGGTGCAGCGCTACTACGTGCACAACGGCAACAACATCACCGGCTCCAGCCAGGAAGCGGCCCAGGTCCGTCAGGAAATGCGCAGCGACCTGGTACAGAGCATGATGGTCCGCCTGCAGCAGCTGACCCCAGAACGCCTGGGCGAGCTGCAGCACAAGGCCGACGAACGCGCCAAAGCCGAAGCCCAGGCACTGCAGGAAGCACAACGCATCCGCGACGAGACGCCCCAGCAGTCCCCGCTGGAAGTCCCGGCCAACTGAGCCTGAACGGGGTGCCCCGGCACCCCGCCTTTCGCCATGAAACTCTCCCCAGCCCAACTCAACAAACACCTGCAGGGCCAGTTGGCCCCTGTGTACATCGTCAGCGGCGACGACCCGCTGCTGTGCCAGGAAGCCGCCGACGCCATTCGTGGCGCCGCGCGCCAGCAAGGTTACGACGAGCGCCAGGTGTTCAGCGCCGATGCCAACTTCGACTGGGGCAACCTGCTGCTGGCCGGTGCCAGCCTCTCGCTGTTCGCCCAGCGCCGCCTGCTGGAGTTGCGCCTGCCTTCGGGCAAGCCTGGCGACAAGGGCGCGGCCGCACTCATCGAGTACTGCGCCAACCCCGCCGAAGACACCTTGCTGCTGATCAGCCTGCCCAAGCTCGATGGCAGCGCGCAGAAAACCAAGTGGGGCAAGGCACTGATCGAGGGCGGCCACTGCCAGTTCATCCAGATCTGGCCGGTGGACGCCCAGCAGTTGCCGCAGTGGATCAACCAGCGCCTCTCACAGGCCGGCCTGACAGCACAGCGCGATGCGGTCGACATGATCGCCGCCAGGGTCGAAGGCAACCTGCTGGCCGCCGCCCAGGAAATCGAAAAGCTCAAGCTGTTGGCCGATGGCAACCAGATCACCGTCGAGACCGTGCAGGCGGCAGTTGCCGACAGCGCCCGTTTCGATGTATTCGGCCTGGTCGATGCCATCCTCAACGGCGAGGCAGCCCATGCCCTGCGCATGCTCGAGGGGCTGCGCGGCGAAGGTGTCGAGCCGCCGGTGATCCTCTGGGCCCTGGCCCGTGAACTGCGCCTGCTGGCGGGGCTGGCCCAGCAGTTCAGCCAGGGGGTGCCGCTGGACAAGGCCTTCAGCCAGGCCCGGCCACCGGTGTGGGACAAGCGCCGGCCGCTGGTGAGCAAAGCACTGCAACGCCTTTCGGCGCAGCGTTGGGCCATGCTGTTGCAGGATGCCCAGCGCATCGATGCGCAGATCAAGGGCCAGGCCCAGGGTTCGCCCTGGACCAGTCTGGCGCGTCTGGCGCTGTTGATGGCCGGGCAGCGGCTGGCCCTTCCCGCCGAATAACGATCGCGGGGCAAGCCCGCTCCTACAGCTGTCGCGCACTACACGTGGGAGCGGGCTTGCCCCGCGATAGGCTTTCAAACCATAAACACAATCAATTGGCCCCCACGCCTGCACAGGCCTAAATTACGCCGCGAAACCCACCCCAATCGGGAACCCGCCATGAGCAAAAAGCCGAAAAAGCACGGCCCCAACAAGGCCAAGTCGATCATCGCCCAACCGCTGTTCCGCTGCCGCCAGGAACGACCGGACAAAGGCAAAGGCAGCTACCGCCGCGAAGCCTTCCAATCGAGAGATTGGGAGGCTTCCTGCTTTATGGCGGCATGAAAGCCATCAAAGGCATGAAATGCGCAGGCATGGTATGGTCGGCACCTGACCTGCAATTCTGGATTCGTGCATGCCCTCTCGTCTCACTCTACGCTGGCAACCTCGCCAGCTGATCGCGGCCACCAGCTTCATCCTGCTCGTCGCCTGCGCCGAGAAACCCACCGCCGCCGACGCCCTGCCGCTGGCTCCCGCCCAGCCCGCCCCCGTGGTGACGCTGCCCGGCACCGGCGCCGAGACCAACACAGAAATCCAGCCTCTGCAGACCTTTGCCCAATGGCAGGCAGGCTTCCGCCAGCAGGCCCTGCAAGCCGGTATCAACCCCAGCCTGTTCGATCGCGCCTTCCTCGGCGTCACCCCGGACATGGACGTGATCAAGGCCGACCGCAGCCAACCCGAATTCACCCGCCCGGTCTGGGAATACCTGGACGGCGCCTTGTCGCCACTGCGCGTGCGCAACGGCAAGAAACTGCTGGAGCAGAACGCCGAGCTGCTGGCCCGTATCGAGCAACGCTATGGTGTCGACCGCCAGGTGCTGGTGTCGGTGTGGGGCATGGAGAGCAACTTCGGCCAGTTCCAGGGCAGCAAATCGGTGATCCGTTCGCTGGCCACCCTGGCCTACGAGGGCCGTCGCCCGCAGTTCGCCCAGGACCAACTGATCGCCGCCCTGCAGATTCTGCAGAACGGCGACATCCAGCCCGACGCCATGCGCGGCTCCTGGGCCGGGGCCATGGGCCAGACCCAGTTCATCCCCACCACCTACCTGACCCACGCCGTGGACTTCGACGGTGACGGCCGCCGCGATATCTGGAACAGCACCGCCGACGCCCTGGCGTCGACCGCGCACTACTTGCAGGCGTCTGGCTGGAAACGCGGCCAACCCTGGGGCTTCGAAGTGCAGGTACCTGCCGGCTTCGACTACTGGCTGGCCGACGGCAGCCAGCGCAAGAGCGTCAATGAATGGCTGCAACTGGGCGTGAAACTACCGACGGGCACCCAGCTGCCGGCCAACAGCAGCCAGCTGTCCGCCGCCCTGCTGCTGCCGGCTGGCGCTCGCGGCCCGGCGTTCCTGGTGCTGGACAACTTCCGCGCGATCCTCAAGTACAACAACTCGTCGTCCTACGCGCTGGCGGTCAGCCTGCTGGGTGATCGGTTCTCTGGCTGGGGCTTCATCGCCGGCAGCTGGCCGAAGGACGACCTGCCCTTGAGCCGCAGCGAGCGGATCGAACTGCAGACCCTGCTCAACGCCAGCGGGCACGAGGCGGGCAATCCCGATGGCATCATCGGCGCCAACACCCGCAAGGCCATTCGCAATGCGCAGCAGGGCCAGGGCTGGCCGGCAGATGGCTACCCGACGCACAAATTGCTCGATAGCCTGCGCCGCTGAATCCGTTGATACCTATCGCGGGGCGAGCCCGCTCCCACGCCTTGCACAGGCGCTGTGGGAGCGGGCTTGCCCCGCGATGGCCTTATGCCCTGAACAAGGGCTGCGCCAGGCTCAGGCACTGAAGCGTGCTGTCGAGCGCTACCCGCGCCCCCATCGGCAAACACAGGTTCGGATCACAGTGCCCGCTGCGCCAGCCGGCCAGCACCGGCACCCCGAGCGGGCCGAAGATATCCAGCAGCAGCGGCGTCATCGCTGCAACCGTCACCCCGGCAAAGTCCCCCACCAGCACACCCCGCAGGCCTTGCAGCTTGCCCGCCAGGCGCAGCTGGGTCAGCAGGCGGTCAACCCGGTACAGCGGCTCGTTGACGTCCTCGATGAACAGAATGGCGCCTTGGCTATCCAGCTCGGCCACCGTGCCCAAGGTGGCACCGAGCATCGACAGGTTGCCCCCCACCAGTCGCCCGCTCGCCACGCCCGGCACAACCGTCGTCAGCGGGTAAGCCGCCGGATGAACAATCGCATCCCCCTCCCCCAGCCGCCCATCCAGCTGCTCGAACAGTGAGCTCACCGTCGGCTCAAGCTTGCCCCCCAACAGGTCGGCATTGAGCATCGCGCCGTGGAAGGTGATCAGCCCGGCATGCCGATTGAGCGCCGTATGCAGCGCGGTGATATCGCTGTAGCCCACCAGCGGCTTGGGGTGGCGACGGATCAGGTCGAAGTCCAGCGCATCCAGCAGGCGCATGCTGCCGTAGCCGCCACGCATGCACAGGATCGCGTCGACCTCAGGGTCGCTGAAGGCGTCGTGCAGGTCTTGCAAGCGCTGTTGATCGCTGCCAGCCAGGTATCCTTGGGCCTGCTTGGCCCCAGGGTAAACACGGCAACGGTGGCCACGCTGCTCGAACCACTGCTGCGCCTTGTCCTCATCCAGGCGCGCCGGCCCTGCCGGCGCGACAATGGCGAACCGGGCATTGTCGGATAGGGCCCTCAACAGCAGGGTCTCGCTGGTCTCCACGCAATTCATCGCGCCACTCCTTGCAGCTTGCTGCTTGAAACTTGCAGCTAAAAAAAAGCCGATGCGGCCTCGCGGCGCACATCGGCATGTTCAGCTCAAGCCCGTGTCAGAGCTTGATCTTGGCTTCGTGAGCCTGCTGGTCGGCGTGGTACGAGGAACGTACCAGCGGGCCGGAAGCGACGTTCTTGAAGCCCATCTTGTAGCCTTCCTCGGCGAACCAGGCGAAGGTGTCCGGGTGCACGAAGCGCTGCACCGGCAGGTGGCTGCGCGACGGCTGCAGGTACTGGCCGAGGGTGAGCATGTCGATCTCGTGCTCACGCATGCGGTGCATGACCTCGATCACTTCCTCGTCGGTCTCGCCCAGGCCCAGCATCAGCCCGGACTTGGTCGGTACGTGCGGCACCATCTGCTTGAACTTCTGCAGCAGGTCCAACGACCAGTCGTAGTCCGAGCCCGGGCGCGCGGCCTTGTACAGGCGCGGTACGGTTTCGAGGTTGTGGTTGAACACATCCGGCGGGGTCTGCGCGGTGATTTCCAGCGCCACGTCCATACGGCCGCGGTAGTCCGGCACCAGGGTCTCGAGCTGCACACCCGGCGACAGCGCGCGAATCTCGCGAATGCAGTCGGCGAAGTGCTGGGCACCGCCGTCGCGCAGGTCGTCGCGGTCCACCGAAGTGATCACCACGTACTTCAAGCGCAGGTCGGCGATGGCCACGGCCAGGTTCTTCGGCTCGTCCAGGTCCAACGGCTTCGGCCGGCCATGGCCGACGTCGCAGAACGGGCAGCGACGGGTGCAGATGTCACCCATGATCATGAAGGTGGCGGTGCCGCCCGAGAAGCACTCACCCAGGTTCGGGCAGGAGGCCTCTTCGCACACGCTGTGCAGCTTGTGCTTGCGCAGCAGTTGCTTGATCCGGTCGACTTCCGGCGAAACCGGGATGCGTACGCGAATCCAGTCGGGTTTCTTCGGCAGTTCTTCGGTGGGGATGATCTTCACCGGAATGCGCGCCACCTTTTCGGCGCCGCGCAGCTTCACGCCGGCTTCGACTTTCTTGGGCGCGGGGCGCGGGGTGACGTCTTGCGTCGGGATCAGGTTCGGCACGGCTTCTTGCACAGTTGTCATATTCAGTCGATTCCGCCCGTGAGGGTCGTCTGCTCAGCGTAGTCGAGGTGCTTGACCAGCTGTCCGCGCAGCCTTGTCCTGACCTCGTCGAGTTCGATCGGGCCTGCCAGGTCGCGCAGCTGGGTCATCGCCAGCCCCGCATACCCACAGGGATTGATTCGGCGGAATGGCGCAAGGTCCATGTCCACATTCAGAGCAAGGCCGTGGAAGCAACGACCGTTGCGGATTCGCAGGCCAAGGGAGGCGATTTTCGCTCCATCGACATAGACGCCAGGGGCATCGGGCTTGGCGGCAGCCTGCACGCCGTAGCTGGCGAGCAGCTCGATCAGCGTCTGCTCGATGCGGCTGACCAGTTCACGCACACCAAAGCCCAGGCGACGCACATCCAGCAGCAGGTAGGCGACCAACTGGCCGGGGCCGTGGTAGGTCACCTGGCCGCCGCGATCGGTCTTCACCACCGGGATGTCGCCAGGCACCAGCAGATGCTCGGCCTTGCCAGCCTGGCCCTGGGTGAACACCGCCGGGTGCTCCACCAGCCAGATTTCGTCCTGGGCATCCGGGCCACGCGCCTCGGTAAAGCGACGCATGGCCTCCAGCACCGGTTCATAGGGCTGTAGGCCAAGCTCGCGGATACCGAGGCATGCGCTCATCACAGCACCATTTTCACGATGCCGGTGGCACGCAGGGCACTGTTGATGTCGTGCAGTTGATCTTCGCTTTCGGCAATGATGTGCAGTTGCACCGTGGTGTACTTGCCTTCCTTGCTCTGGCGCTCCGCCAGGGTGGCCAGATCGACCTTGGCGTACTTGCTGAGGATCTCGATCACCATGTCCTTGAAACCGACCACGGTATCGCCGATCACTTTGATCGGATAGTCCTCGCAAGGGAATTCGATCTTATGCGACTTGACGTCTTCTTCGCTCATTGCGGGATGGCCTCGTAAGCCGTGGCAACAGCAACGCCCCCGCCTGGTTCACGGGGGCATGCAGGTCACGTATCAGTTGAACAAACCGTAGAAGAACAGGCGGATGCTGTCCCACATACGGCCGAAGAAACCAGCTTCTTCCACGCCATCGAGGGCGATCAGGTCGGCGCTGTGAATCACTTTCTCGTCCAGTTTGACTTCCACTTTGCCGATCACGTCACCTTTGGCGATCGGAGCGGTCAGTTGCGGATTCATGCTCATCGAAGCCTGCAGGCGCTTCAATTGGCCTTTAGGCATGGTCATGGTCAGGTCGTTGGCCAGGCCGGCTTTGACCTGGTTGGTCGCGCCTTTCCATACCGGGGCCTGGGTCAGCTCGGTGCCCTTCTGATAGAAGGTCTGGGTTTCGAAGAAGCGGAAGCCGTAGGTCAGCAGCTTTTGCGTTTCGGCGGCACGCGATTGCTCGCTGTTGGTGCCGAACACCACGGCGATCAGGCGCTGGCCGTCACGCACGGCGGAGGCGACCATGCAGTAGCCGGCTTCGTCGGTGTGGCCGGTTTTCAGGCCGTCGACGGTCTTGTCGCGCCACAGCAGCAGGTTGCGGTTAGGCTGCTTGATGTTGTTCCAGAAGAACTCTTTCTGCGAGTAGATGGCGTAGTGCGCAGGGTCTTCGTTGATGATCGCGCGTGCCAGCAGGGCCATGTCGTGGGCCGAGGAGTAGTGCTCCGGGTTCGGCAGGCCGGTCGGGTTCATGAAGTGGCTGTTGCCCATGCCCAGGTCGGCGGCAGTCTTGTTCATCATGTCGGCGAAGGCGTCTTCGCTGCCGGCGATGTGCTCGGACAGGGCCACCGATGCATCGTTGCCGGACTGGATGATGATGCCGTGCAGCAGGTCGCTGACGGTCACCTGGGTGCCGACCTTGATGAACATGCGCGAACCGCCGGTGCGCCAGGCGTTTTCGCTGACGGTCACCGGGTCGTTCTCGCCGATCTGGCCACGACGGATGTCGAGGGTGGCGATGTAGGCGGTCATCAGCTTGGTCAGGCTGGCTGGCGGCAGGCGCTCGTCACCGTTGTTCTCGACCAGCACGTTGCCGCTGGCCGCGTCCATGAGTACATAGGACTTGGCGGCCAGTTGCGGTGGTGCCGGCATCATCTGCTCGGCCGCGAAGGCGACAGGCGTGATCAGCAGCAGAACAGGCAGGCAAAGTCGTTTGGCAAGGTTGGTGATGTTCATCCGTCTCTCGTAAATCGCTAATGGTCTGATGTTCCGCGGGCCACATCGTGTGCCCGGCGCCCCGTCAGTCTAGTTTTATGGCCGATGGCCTGGCCCGCAAAAGTGCGACCTAATGCCGCTGCGGGCAAAAGCGGGCATTGTACATGGCAACGCCCGGCAATTCATGAACAAACCGACAGCAAGAGCTGCAAGCCGCAAGCTTCAAGCGGCAAGAAAGAGCAGGCGTGCACCGTGGCTTTTTCTTGAGGCTTGCAGCTTGAAGCTTGCCGCTGCTAGTCGGTGACGACTTTGGCCTGGCCGAGATTGGCCAGGCGAATGCTGTCCTGGGTCTGCTGGATCTCGCCCTGGCTGTTGATCGGCCCCAGGCGGACTCGGTGCAGGGTCTGCTGGTTACGCACGACGGAGCTGATGAACACCGGCGCACTGACCATGGTGCTCAGCTTGGAGCGCAGCAGCTCGGCGGCGTCCGGGTTGGCGAAGGCGCCCACCTGCAGGATGCTGCCACCGTTGCTGTTCGGCACGTTGTTGCCGCTCACCTGCACCGGCACCACAGGCGCTGCATGCTGCTGCGGCGGCGGGGTCCACTGCTCGACACGCCCGGTGCTGGCAGCGATCGGCTGGGCCTGGGCGACCTGCGGTTCCTTGAGCATCAGCGGCGGCTGCTGGCCACGCTGGGCCCACCATTGCTGCGGGTCGATACCTTCGACGCGCACATGGGCGGTACCGCTCTCGGCATAGCCGAGCTTCTTCGCCGCAGCGTAGGACAGGTCGATGATGCGGTCGGAATAGAACGGCCCGCGGTCGTTGACCCGCAGGATCACACTGCGGCCGTTGGCCAGGTTGGTCACCCGTACGTAGGCCGGCAGCGGCAGAGTCTTGTGCGCCGCGCTCATGCCATAGAGGTCGTACAGTTCGCCGTTGGCGGTGTTCTGCCCGTGGAACTTGGTGCCGTACCACGAGGCAGTGCCCTCGGCGCGGTAGTTGCGCGAGTCCTGCATCGGGTAATAGGTCTTGCCCAGCACCGTGTACGGGTTGGCCTTGTAGTTGCCGGTGTGCACGGTCGGGGTGGCGTCGGGGATCTTGTTGACGTCCACGTCCCACCACGGCGCGCCATCCTTGTGGGCGCGGTTGATGTCCAGGCCCGGCTGCGAACGCACCGCGTTGCCGCTGCCCTGGGAGGTCGGGCGGCTGGTCGAGCAACTGACCAGGAGCATGCCGACGGTGACGCAGGTCAGCAGCTTGAAGGTGTTGGCAGAGATGATTGCGCGCATTACTTGACGCCCCGTGCTTGAACCAGCTGTTCGGCAAGCTGATGCACCGCCATGGCATACATCACGCTGCGGTTATAGCGAGTGATCGCGTAGAAGTTCTTCTGGCCCATCCAGTACTCGGGGCCGTACTCGCCTTCCAGGCGGAAGGCGGTGACCGGCAGATCATCGCGCAGCGCATCATGACTCGACCAGCCCAGCGCTCGCAACTGCCCCACGGTCTTGACCGGCTCGATGCCGGTGGTCAGGCCTTCGTCGGCTCTGGCGCCTGCAACCTGCGCGCGGCTGACCACGGCCCCACCGGCTACCCAGCCGTGACGCTTGAAGTAGCTGGCGACGCTGCCGATGGCATCGTCAGGGTTGTTCCAGATATTGATGTGGCCGTCGCCGTCAAAATCCACCGCGTAGTTGCGAAAGCTGCTCGGCATGAATTGCGGCAGGCCCATGGCGCCGGCATAGGAGCCCTTGAGCGTCAGCGGGTCGAGCTGTTCATCACGGGCCAGCAGCAGGAACTCGCGCAGCTCCTTGCGGAAGAATTCGGCACGCGGCGGGTAGTCGAAACCGAGGGTGGACAGCGCGTCGATCACCCGGTAGTTGCCGGTGTTGCGGCCGAAGAAGGTCTCTACGCCGATGATCGAGACGATGTACTGCGCCGGCACGCCGTATTCCTGCTCGGCGCGGGCCAGCACCGCCTCGTGCTGCCGCCAGAAGTCCACCCCGCGGGCGATGCGCGCGTCGGTGATGAACATCGGACGGTACTCTTTCCACGGCTTGACCCGCTCGGCCGGCCGCGAGATCGCGTCGAGGATCGCCTGCTTGCGCTGCACCTCGCTGAACACACCCAGCAACTGCTCACTGGCAAAGCCGTAGTCACGGGTCATCTCGCCAACGAACTCGGCCACCTGGGGCGAGCCGTCGTAATCGCCGGCAAGGGCTTGCTGGACAGCGCCGCACAGGCCCACCACACCGATCCACGGCACACAACGGGCAACCCAGCCACGCACTGCTTGCATTGAATTCTTCACCTTTTTCAAACTTGAGCAATCCATTTGCGGTGCGTATGGATCGACATCAGAACGCCAAACGCTGACAGCAGCGTCACCAACGAAGTTCCGCCATAGCTGATGAAGGGCAGCGGCACGCCCACCACGGGCAGAAGGCCGCTGACCATACCGATATTGACGAACACATAAACAAAGAAGGTCATGGTCAGGCTGCCCGCGAGCAGCTTGCCGAACAGAGTCTGCGCCTGGGCCGTGATCATCAGCCCGCGGCCGATCAGCAACATGTAGATCAGCAGCAGCAGGCAAATGCCGACCAGGCCGAATTCCTCGCCCAGCACGGCGATGATGAAGTCGGTGTGGCTTTCCGGCAAAAAGTCCAGGTGCGACTGGGTGCCCAGCAGCCAGCCCTTGCCGAATACCCCGCCCGAGCCGATCGCCGCCTTGGACTGGATGATGTTCCAGCCGGTGCCCAGCGGGTCGCTTTCCGGGTCGAGGAAGGTCAGCACGCGCTGCTTCTGGTAGTCATGCATGACAAAGAACCACATGGCCACCGCCACCGGCACCGCCGCGGCGATCACACTGACGATCCAGCGCCAGCGCAGGCCGCCCATGAACAGCACGAAGGCACCGGAGGCGAGGATTAGCAGCGCCGTGCCGAGGTCGGGCTGGCGCACGATGAGGATGAACGGCACGCCGATCAGCACCAGGCTGATCGCCACGTGCTTGAGGTGCGGCGGCAGGGTGCGCTTGGACAGGTACCAGGCGATGGTCGCCGGCATGATGATCTTCATGAACTCCGAGGGCTGGAAGCGAATCACCCCGGGGATGTTGATCCAGCGCGTGGCGCCCATGGCGTTGTGGCCCATCACGTCCACCACCACCAGCAGCATCACCCCGCTGAGGTAGGCCAGCGGCACCCAGCGCGCCATGAAGCGCGGCTCCAGCTGGGCAATGATGAACATCGACACCAGGCCGATGCCGAAGGAAGAGGCCTGCTTCATCAGCAGGTCCCAGTTCTTGCCGCTGGCCGAATACAGCACGAACAGGCTGCCGGCGGCCAGCGTCAGCAGGATGAGCAGCAAGGGGCCGTCGACGTGGATGCGCTGCAGGAAGCTGGCGCGCCGGCGCATCACGTCTTCGCTGGAGAGCATGCGATCGAAGTTGTTCATCACGGGGCCGTTTCCTGGGCGACTGTGGCGGGGCCGAACTCAGGCTTGAGCCGGCCGTTCTCGTCGAGCAGCCAGGCGTCCATGACCTGGCGCACCACGGGGGCGGCGACACCGGAGCCGGACTCGCCGTTCTCGACCATCACCGAGACCACGATCTTCGGGTCTTCGGCGGGGGCGAAGGCAACGAACAGGGCGTGGTCGCGGTGGCGCTCCTGGAGCTTGTTGCGGTCGTACTTCTCGCCCTGCTTGATCGCCACCACCTGCGCGGTGCCGCTCTTGCCGGCGATACGGTATTGCGAGCCAAGGGCCGCCTTGCGCGCGGTACCACGGGCACCGTGCATCACCTGCTCCATGCCATGGGTGACCTTGGCCCAGTCGGACTTGTCGCGCAGGACGATGTTCTCCATCGGGTTCTCGTCCACCGGCGGCTGGCCTTCGATGGTCTTGGCCAGGTGCGGGCGGTTCCACACCCCCTTGTTGGCGATCAGCGCGGTGGCCTGGGCCAGTTGCAGCGGCGTGGTCTGCATGTAGCCCTGGCCGATACCGAGGATCAGCGTTTCGCCCGGGAACCAGGCCTGGCGGCGGGTGGCGCGCTTCCATTCGCGGGACGGCATCAGGCCGGGGGATTCCTCGAACATGTCCAGCGAGACCTTCTGCCCGATGCCGAACCGGTTCATGTAGTTGGACAAGCGGTCGATGCCCATCTTGTGCGCAAGGTCGTAGAAGTACGTGTCATTCGAGCGCATGATCGCCACATCCAGGTCCACCCAGCCATCGCCGGTGCGGTTCCAGTTGCGGTACTTGTGGTCGTAGTTGGGCAGTTGGTAGTAGCCCGGGTCGAACACCCGGCTGGAGGCGGTCACCACGCCACTGTCCAGGCCGGCAATGGCCACCGCCGGCTTGATGGTCGAACCCGGCGGGTACAGGCCGCGCAGCACACGGTTGAACAGTGGCCGGTCGATCGAGTCGCGCAGCTCGGCATAGGCCTTGAAGCTGATGCCGGTGACGAACAGGTTGGGGTCGAAGCTCGGCTGGCTGACCATCGCCAGCACTTCGCCGGTGCGCGGGTCGAGCGCCACGATCGCGCCGCGCCGCCCGCCCAGCGCCTGCTCGGCCGCTTCCTGCAGCTTGATGTCGAGGCTCAGCACGATGTCCTTGCCCGGCTTGGGGTCGGTGCGCTTGAGCACCCGCAGCACCCGGCCACGGGCATTGGTCTCGACTTCCTCGTAACCCACCTGGCCGTGCAGGTCATCTTCGTAGAACCGCTCGATGCCGGTCTTGCCGATGTGGTGGGTGCCGCTGTAGTTCACCGGGTCGAGGGTCTTCAGCTCTTTCTCGTTGATCCGCCCCACGTAGCCCACCGAGTGAGCAAAGTGCGCGCCCTGCGGGTAGTGGCGCACCAACTGCGCCGCCACCTCGACACCGGGCAGGCGGAACTGGTTGACCGCGATACGGGCGATCTGCTCTTCGTTGAGCTCGAACAGGATCGGCACCGGCTCGAATGGCCTACGCCCCTGCTTCATGCGCTTCTCGAACAAGGCGCGGTCATCCGGGGTGAGCTCCAGCACCTCGACGATCACATCCAGCACTTCCTGCCACTTGCCAGGGTTGCCGGAGCGCTCGCGGGTCATCACCAGGCTGAAGCTGGGCCGGTTGTCGGCGACGATCACCCCGTTGCGGTCGAAGATCAGCCCGCGGGTCGGCGGGATCGGCTGCACATGCACCCGGTTGTTTTCCGACAGCGTCGAGTGGTAGTCGAACTGGATGACCTGAAGGAAGTAGAGCCGGGCGATCAACACGCAGACGAGCAGCACCACCGCCACGGCGCCCACGACGACGCGGTTGCGCACCAGGCGGGCGTCTTTCTCGTGGTCCTTGAGGCGGATCTGCTGCGGCATCGGCGGGCTTACAGGTTCATTTGTGGTACGGATGCCCGGACAGCACGGTCCAGGCGCGATAGATCTGCTCGCCGATCAGTATCCTTACCAACGGGTGCGGCAACGTCAGCGGCGACAGCGACCAACGCTGCTCGCTGCGTGCGCAGACCTCCGGCGCCAGCCCTTCCGGGCCGCCCACCATCAGGTTGACCGTACGCGCATCCAGGCGCCAACGGTCCAGCTCGCCCGCCAGCTGCTCGGTACTCCACGGCTTGCCATGGACCTCCAGCGTGACGATGCGTTCCCCAGGCTGCACCTTGCTCAGCATCGCCTCGCCCTCCTGACGGATCAGGCGGGCGACATCGGCGTTCTTGCCGCGGGTATTCAGCGGGATTTCCACCAGCTCGAGCGCAAGCTCCGGGGGCAGGCGCTTGGCATATTCATGCCAGCCTTCCTCGACCCACTTGGGCATGCGCGAGCCGACCGCGATCAGACGCAGACGCACGACGCTTCCTTATTCCCGGTCTTTGAGCTTGTCGGAATACTCGTGCGCGTGCTCCGGGCTGTGGTGCTTGCCATCGTTGGCGCGGCTCTGCTCGGCACCCAGCCACAGGCGTTCCAGGTCGTAGAACTGGCGCGCGGCGGCGGTCATCATGTGCACGATGACGTCGTTCAGGTCCAGCAGCACCCAGTCGCTGTCGCCCTTGCCTTCTTCGCCCAGTGGCTGAGCGCCTTTGGCCTTGACCGCTTCACGGACCTTTTCCAGCATCGCGTTGATCTGGCGATTGGAAGTACCGGTGGCGATGATCATGAAGTCGGTCAGGCTGTGCTTTTCGCGCACGTCGATAACCTGGATGTCCTGGGCCTTGACGTCTTCCAGCGCGGCCTTGGTCAGCGCGACCAGCTCTTCGCCACTGATGCCATTGATTTTCTGCTTGGTCATATAAAACTCGTTCAACTCATTGAATGAGGCGCCCATGGGCGCCGTCAGTTGGACACACGATACAGATCGTGCGCCTCGATGTAGGCCAGTACTGCGTCCGGCACCAGGAACCGCGCCGACTTGCCGCTGGCCAGCAGCTGTCGGATCTGCGTGGCGGACACCGCGAGCGGCGTCTGCCAGACGAACGAAATGTGCCCCGCCGGGCCGGACATGGCGGTGGGGTCGTTCTGTGAGCGCGCAGCCAGCAGGTTGCGCAGCTCGTCAGGGGGTTCGACATCAGCATCCGGGCGTTGCAGCACCAGGATGTGACAGTGTTGCAACAACTCTTCCCAGCGGTGCCAGCTGGGCAGGCCGCAGAACGCGTCCCAGCCCATGATCAGGAACAACTGGTCGTGCCCGTTCAGCTCGGCACGCACCGATTCGAGGGTGTCGATGGTGTACGACGGCTTGTCGCGCGCCAGCTCGCGGGCGTCCACGCTCAGGCAGCCAACACCCTCTACGGCGCTGCGCACCATGGCCAACCGGTCCTGCGCCGCCACTTGTGGCGTATCGCGGTGCGGCGGGCGGGCGTTGGGCAGCAGGCGCAACTCGTCCAGGTGCATGAACTCGGCCACTTCCAGCGCACTGCGCAGGTGACCGATATGCACCGGGTCGAAGGTACCGCCGAGCATGCCGACGCGCCGAACTGCCACCGCCTTGCTCAACTCAGCAGGACTCCTGGCCGCGCAGCTGGCCGTCGCCGATCACCACGTACTTCTCGCAGGTCAGGCCTTCCAGGCCGACCGGGCCGCGGGCATGCAGCTTGTCGGTGGAAATGCCGATCTCCGCGCCCAGGCCGTACTCGAAGCCATCGGCGAAGCAGGTCGGGGTGTTGAGCATGACCGACGCCGAGTCGACCTCGGCGATGAAGCGCCGGGCCTGGCCCTGGTGTTCGGTTATGATCGAATCGGTGTGGTGCGAGCCATAGTGGTTGATGTGCTCGATGGCCTGGTCCAGGCCGTCGACCACACGGATCGATAGGATCGCGTCGAGGTATTCGGTGTGCCAGTCGTCTTCAGTGGCCAGCTGGCAGTCGATGATCGCCTGGGTGCGCTGGCAACCGCGCAGCTCGACGCCCTTTTCCTGGAAGCGGCGGGCCATCTCCGGCAGGAAGCGCTCGGCCACGTGCTGGTCGACCAGCAGCGTTTCCATGGCGCCGCAGATGCCGTAGCGGTAGGTCTTGGCGTTGAAGGCAACGCGCCAGGCCTTGTCCAGGTCGGCATGTTCGTCGACGAAAACGTGGCAGATACCGTCCAGGTGCTTGATCACCGGCACCCGCGCGTCGCGGCTGATGCGTTCGATCAGGCCACGGCCGCCGCGCGGCACGATCACATCGACGAACTCGGGCATGCTGATCAGCGCGCCCACCGCGGCGCGGTCGGTGGTCTCGACCACCTGCACCACCGCCGGCGGCAAGCCGGCCTCGGCCAGGCCACGCTGGATGCACGTGGCAATGGCGCGGTTGGAATGGATGGCTTCGGAACCGCCGCGCAGGATGGTGGCGTTGCCCGACTTGAGGCACAGGCTGGCGGCGTCGATGGTCACGTTGGGACGCGATTCGTAGATGATCCCGATCACCCCCAGCGGCACGCGCATCTTGCCGACCTGGATGCCCGACGGGCGGTAGCTCATGTCGCGGATGGCGCCGACCGGGTCCGGCAGGCTGGCCACCTGGCGCAGGCCGGTGATCATGCCGTCGATACGCGCCGGGGTGAGTGCCAGGCGGTCGAGCAGTGCGGGCTCCAGGCCATTGGCACGGCCGCTGGCAAGGTCCTGTTCATTGGCTGCGGTGAGCGCGTCGCGGGCGGCGTCCAGCGCATCGGCGGCGGCCTGCAGGGCGCGGTTCTTCTGCGCGGTGCTGGCACGGCCGATGACCCGCGAGGCCTCACGGGCGGCGTGACCCAGGCGGGTCATGTAGTCAAGAACGGACTCAGTCATGGGCTCGGTGTCTTGGCGAAAGGGGAAATCGGCTGATTATAACTGGCGCGCTTCGGTACGCCCAGCGGTGGGTGGCGGATGGTAGAAAATGGTGGGCATCGATGTGTAGGAAAGATGTAACCAGCCTTATCGAAAAAACCTGCGCCTGCACTACCGTAATCGCTGGCAAGCCAGCTCCCACAGGCTTGGCTCCCTCCTGCGGGAGCTGGCTTGCCAGCGATGAAGCTACCCGCGATTCAGCCTCGATTAAGCCAATCATTGCTATCATCCCCGGCTTTACCGCCACGAACCGCCCGCATGACCGAACACGCCCCCTGCCCGGCCCGTGCCCTGCCCGACAGCTTCTTCGACCGCGACGCCCAGACCCTCGCCCGCGACCTGCTCGGCAAGGTGATCCGCCACCGGCACGGCAATCTCTGGCTGGCGGCGCGGATCATCGAGACCGAGGCCTACTACCTCACCGACAAGGGCAGCCACGCGTCCCTGGGTTTCACCGAAAAGCGCAAGGCGCTGTTCCTCGATGGCGGGCATATCTACATGTACTACGCCCGCGGCGGCGACTCACTGAACTTCAGCGCCCATGGCCCGGGCAACGCGGTGCTGATCAAGTCCGCCTACCCCTGGGTCGATGCCCTGTCCGACGAAAACAGCCTGGCGCAGATGCAACTGAACAACCCCGACGCCAGCGGCAACCTGCGCCCGCCCGAACGCCTATGCAACGGCCAGACCCTGCTGTGCCGGGCCATGGGCCTCAAGGTGCCGCACTGGGACGCCCAGCGCTTCGACCCCGAGCGGCTGTACGTCGAGGACTGCGGCATCCGCGTGCCCCGGGTGCTGCAGGCCGCCCGACTGGGCATCCCCCACGGCCGTGACGAGCACCTGCCCTATCGCTTCGTCGACGCCGAATACGCCCGCCACTGCACGCGCAACCCACTGCGCCGCGGCCAGGTCGAAGGCCAAGACTTCTTCATTCTCGAACAAGGAAACTGACCCATGGGCCAATGGCTAGACAGCCTGACCTCCTGGCTTGGCGCCAACCCGCAGTGGCTGGGCCTGGCGATCTTCGTGGTGGCCTGCGTGGAATGCCTGGCGATCGCCGGCATCATCGTGCCCGGCACCGTACTGCTGTTCGCTGTCGCCGTGCTGGCCGGCAGCGGCACCTTCAGCCTGGGCGAAACCCTGTTGCTGGGTTTCCTCGGCGGCCTGCTGGGTGACGCAATTTCCTATGCCGTGGGCAAGTATTTCCACCAGAACATCCGCCGCCTGCCGCTGCTGCGCAGCCACCCTGAATGGATCGGCAGCGCCGAGGCCTACTTCCAGCGCTACGGCATCGCCAGCCTGCTGGTGGGCCGCTTCATCGGCCCGCTGCGGCCGATGCTGCCGATGGTCGCGGGCATGTTCGACATGCCGCTGCCGCGCTTCATCGCCGTCAGCCTGGTGGCCGGCGCCGGCTGGTCGGTGGCCTACCTGCTGCCTGGCTGGGCCACCGGCGCCGCCATGCGCCTGCCGCTGCCCGAGGGGTTCTGGCTGGATGCCGGGATCATCGTCGGCACCCTTGCGGTATTGATTGGCCTGAGCCTGAACAGCAGCATCCGCGACCAGCGCCACGGCACCCGCCTGGTCGCCGCGCTCAGCGGCGTGGCGGTGGCCGCCCTGTTCGTCGGCTGGCCGTACCTGAGCGAATTCGACCAAGGGGTGATGACCCTGGTGCAGGAGCACCGCAGCCAGGCACTCGACGGCGCCGTGGTGATGATCACCCGCCTGGGCGATTTCCGTACCCAGTTCTTCCTCGGCGGCCTGCTGACCGGGCTGTTGCTGCTGGCCCGGCAGTGGCGCCATGCACTGTTCGCAGGCTCGGTACTGATCGGCACGGCAATCGCCAATGGCACGCTGAAATGGCTGTTCGCCCGGGCCCGCCCGGAGGTGCTGAGCGACCCGCTGACCAGCTACAGCATGCCCAGCGGCCACAGTTCGGCGGCGTTCGCCTTCTTCCTGGTGCTGGCGGTACTGGCCGGGCGCGGGCAACCACCGCGCATGCGCCTGACCTGGGTGATGCTGGGCTGCCTGCCGGCCCTGGCGATCGCCCTGTCGCGGGTGTACCTGGGGGCGCACTGGCCGACCGACATCCTGGCCGGGGCGCTGCTGGCGTGCTGCGTGTGCGCGCTGAGCCTGACGCTGGTGCAGTATCGCCAGCCGCTCACGGCGCTGTCGCAACGGGTGTGGTGGCTGGTGCTGCCGGCGTGTGTCGCGCTGCTGGCGTTCTTTGTGCTGCATGCATTGCCCAAGGCGTTGCTGCGTTACCAGTATTGAGGGCGGCTGCGCTGACCCCTTCGCGGCTAAAGCCGCTCCCAGAGGTTATACGCAGACCCTGTGGGAGCGGCTTCAGCCGCGAAGGGGCCGATGAAACACTCAGGCGAACAACTCGCCCTGGATCCGCTCCAGCAGCGCCTGGATCGCCTCCAGCCGTTGCTGCGGCGAATCGATTGCCAGCAAATCGAGCTTGTCTTCTTCCATGAACGGCAACAGGTAGGCGAGCTGGTTGCCCAGCGACTGCCGCCCGTCCACGTCACGCGGCATGTCCAGCGCCTCGACCATCGGGTGCTCGCCCAGCGCCAGCAGCAGCGCCAGCAGGTCATCGTCCTGCTCTACCAGCGGACTGTCGGCCAGTTCCGGCAGCCAGTTGACTTCGCCGACCAGCAACTGGTCCTTCTGCACCTCGGTCTGCTCGACACTGAAGCGCCGCACACCTTCCACGCGAATCCCCAGCAGGCCGTTGTCCTGCTGCACAAAATCGCGGATCAGCGCCTCGCAACCGATCGATGCCACCACTGGCGGGGCCTTGCCCACCTGCTCGCCCTCGAGGATGCACACCACACCAAAGCCGGCACCTTGCTTCATGCAGCGGCCGATCATGTCCAGGTAGCGCGCCTCGAAGATCTGCAGGTCGAGCAGGCAACCGGGGAACAGCACGGTATTGAGGGGAAACAGCGGTAACGTCATCTCAAGTCCTCATGCCACCAGGCTGACCGCCAACGGCAGGAACACCGCCGTGGCCACCCCCATCAGGCTCATCGCCAGCGCGGCGAAGGCGCCGCATTCATCACTTTCCTGCAAGGCCACCGAGGTACCCACCGCGTGGGCGGTTACGCCAAGGGCCATGCCCCGGGCCTCGGCGCTGAGCACACCGCAGCGGGTCAACAGCGCCGGGCCGAAGATCGCCCCGATCACCCCGGTGATCAGCACGAACACCGCCGCCAGCGCCGCCACGCCACCAATCTG
The DNA here is from genome assembly GCF_050586605.1 of Pseudomonas sp. ES1. Classification (NCBI taxonomy): domain Bacteria; kingdom Pseudomonadati; phylum Pseudomonadota; class Gammaproteobacteria; order Pseudomonadales; family Pseudomonadaceae; genus Pseudomonas; species Pseudomonas sp. ES1. The sequence continues at coordinate 28,374 of NZ_JBOBDM010000011.1, forward strand.
TTCGGCCACCAGCATGGCGATCGGCGAGGTGACCGACTTGGGCGCCATGGTCATCAGGATCATGTGCTCGGCGCCGAACCACCAGCCCAGCGCCAGGCAGGCCAGCGTGGCGAACAAGCCTCCGATTACCAGCGTAGTAAATGTCGGCCAGAACAGCTGACGGATGCGGCGCAGGTTCAGGTAGAGCGGCACCGCCAGGGCCACGGTAGCCGGCCCAAGCAACGTCCCCATGATCTCGGTGCTCTTGCGGTACTCGGCGTAGTCGATGCCGCACACCAGCAGCACGCCGATCACCACCAGCATCGACACCAGCACCGGCTGCAGGAAGATCCAGCGGGTCTTTTCATAGGCCGCCAGCACCAGTTGGTAGGCCGCCAGGGTGATACCGATGCCGAACAACGGATGATGGATCACCGCGTCGAGCGCGCCATGCCAGTCTAGGGTCATGGCAGTTCCTCGCGCTTGCCCTGGCGGTGGATCAGCTTCTGCATCAGCACGCCAACGAACACCAGGGTCACCAGGCAGGAAATCAGCAAGGCGCCGGCGATGGCCCAGAAGTCGGCGGCAATGTCCCTGGCGTAGACCATCACCCCCACGGCCGGCGGCACCAGCAGCAACGGCAGGTTGCGCAGCAGGCTGCTGGCGGCTTCGTTGAGCGGTTTGCCCACTTCACCACGCGCCATCAGGAAGGCCAACAGCAGCAACAGGCCGATGATCGGCCCGGGCAGGATAGGCAGGAACAGATGATTGATCGCCGTCCCCAGCAGCTGGAACAGCACCAGCCAGGTCAACCCACGCAACAGCATAAAGACCTCCTGAAAGCAGGCGGCCATTATAAGCACGCCAAGCACGCGGCTATAAGGCGATATTCGGCGAAAAAGGCATAACTTGACTGCAACGGCTGGCCGTGCTGATCTTGCACCTTCGTACCAAATGACAACCTGGAGAGTCGCGATGCCCCATGTACCGGTTACAGAGCTTGCGCAGTACGTTGGTAAGGAACTGGGACGTTCCGCCTGGCTGAAGATCGATCAGCAACGCATCAACCTGTTCGCCGAGGCCACCGGCGATTTCCAGTTCATCCATGTCGACCCGGTCAAAGCGGCGAAGACCCCGTTCGGCACCACCATCGCCCATGGCTTCCTCACGCTGTCGCTGATCCCCAAGCTGATGGAGGACCTGCTGGTGCTGCCCGAAGGCCTGAAGATGGTGGTCAACTACGGCCTGGACAGCGTGCGCTTCATCCAGCCGGTCAAAGTCGACAGCAATGTACGGTTGAAGGTGGACCTGACCGAAGCCATCGAGAAGAAGCCCGGTCAGTGGCTGCTCAAGGCCACCGTCACCCTCGAGATCGAAGGTCAAGAGAAACCGGCCTACATCGCCGAGCCGCTGTCGCTCTGCTTCGTCTGAAGGGCTGACTGAACACCTGTGGGAGTGGGCTTACCCACTCCCACAAACGCCCCAATTCACCCTTTCACGCATTGTGCGGCATACTCCATGCATCGTTCGGCCCGGACTTTGCCATGCGCTCCCTGCTACCCCTGACCCTTATCCTGCTGCTCGCCGCCTGCGGCGATGGCGAACCCTTGTCGCCACCTGACGCCCGCCTGCCCGATGGCGGCCGCTACCGGGGCCAGGTGGTCAACGGCCTGTTGCAGGGCGAGGGGCGCATCGACTACCCCAATGGCAGCTGGTACGCCGGCACCTTCAAGGATGGCCAATGGCATGGCCAGGGCGAATGGCACGGCAGCAACGGCGAGGTCTACCGTGGCCAGTTCGCCGCTGGGCTGTTCGAGGGCCTGGGCGACCTCACCACCCCGGGCAGCCACTACGCCGGCACCTTCAAGCACGGCCGCCGCGATGGCGAAGGCACCCTCAAGCAACATGACCAGACCTACCGCGGCCAGTTCAAGGACGACCAGTACGACGGCGCCGGCCAGCTCGACCTGGCCGACGGCAGCCGTTACCAGGGCCTGTTCGCCAAAGGCAAGCCCAATGGCGCCGGGGTACGCAGCGATGCCAGCGGCAACCAGTTCAGCGGCCACTTCATCGACGGCCAGCTGCAGGGCGCCGGCACCTACGACAGCGCCGACGGCGAGCAGTACATCGGTGAGTTCAAGGACAACCACCTCGAAGGCCGAGGGCGCTACGAGAATGTCGACGGCGATGTGTGGATCGGCGACTTCAAGGATGGCTCGCTGGTGGGCCAGGGCGAACTGCTGGGCAGCGACGGCAGCCGCTACAAAGGGGCTTTTCGTGACTGGCGCTTCAATGGCAACGGCAGCCTGCAACTGGCCGATGGCAGCGAGTACATTGGCGGCTTCGCCGACGACGCCTACCAGGGCCATGGCCGCCTGACCCACCCCGACGGCCGGGTCGAGGCTGGCTACTGGACCAACGGCGTGCGCGTGCGTGACGAGAACAGCAAGCTGCTGCCCGACCCACTCGACCTGGCCCTGCTCAACCAGGGCAAGCTGCTGGACGATGCCCTGAGCAAGGTGCCGCGCTCGCTCCCACCCGTGCAGCTGTACAGCCTGGTTGTGGCCGGCGATGGCCAGCAAAGCGTGTTCATGCGCGAGGCCGACTACGTCAGCAACATGCTCAAGGTTCGCTTCGGCGCCCACGGCCAGGTGACCCTGGTCAACCACCGCGACCACCTTGCCGACCGCCCCATGGCCACCCGCGAGAACCTCACCCGCGCCGCCCGCGTGATCGCCGAGCGCAGCGGCCCGGAAGACCTGGTGTTCGTCTACCTGACCAGCCATGGCAGCCATGACCACCAGCTGGTACTCGACCAGCCGCGCCTGCAACTGGCCGACCTGACCGCCGACGAGCTGGCCAGCGCCCTCGCCCCCCTCAAGGACCGCGACAAGGTCATCGTGGTCTCCGCCTGCTACTCCGGTGGCTACATCGCCCCGCTCAAGGACGACCGGACCTTGATCATGACCGCCGCCCGCCCCGACCGGGTATCGTTCGGCTGCTCGGAAGAGGCCGACTTCACCTATTTCGGCGATGCCCTGTTCGCCCAGGCACTGAACCAGACCGACGACCTGAAACAGGCGTTTGAACTGGCGCGGCAAAGTGTTGCCGAACGGGAGAGAAGGGAAGGCTTCGAAGCCTCTGAGCCGCAGCTATGGGCGCCGCCGGCAGTGGTCACGCACTGGCAGCGCCTGCGCCGGCAACAGGCCGAACAAGCCTTGCGCAATGGCACACAGCCAGTACCGGGCGAACAGGCAAAAATACCTGCCACCCACTAAGCTGTGTGTAACAAGGGAGAGACATCATGTACTTGACGCCTCAGCATGTCCTGCTTGCCGGTGCCACGGGTCTGACGGGTGAACACCTGCTCGACCGCCTGCTCAACGAGCCCACCATCAGCCGCGTGCTGGCGCCGACTCGCCGGCCGCTGGCCGAGCACCCACACCTGGAAAACCCGGTGGGTGACCCGGCCGTGTTTCTCCCGCAACTGGCCGGCCGTGTCGATATCGCCTTCTGCTGCCTGGGCACCACGCTTAAGCAGGCCGGCTCGGAAAACGCCTTCCGTGCGGTCGACCTGGACATGGTCGTGGCCTTCAGCAAGCGCGCCCGCGAGATGGGTGCGCGCCACCTGCTGGTGATCAGCGCGCTGGGGGCCGACGCAAAATCTTCGATCTTCTACAACCGGGTCAAGGGCGAGATGGAAGAGGCGCTCAAGCAACAGGACTGGCCGCAGCTGACTATCGTGCGGCCGTCATTGCTGCTGGGCGAGCGCATCGAACCTCGACTGGGTGAGCGCATGGCCGCGCCCTTCTCTCGCCTGATCCCAGGCAAGTACCGGGGGATCGAGGCCTGCACCCTGGCCCGGGCGCTGTGGCGCCTGGCACTGGAAGAAGAGGACGGGATTCGCGTCGTCGAATCGGACGAACTGCGCAAACTGGGCAAAAAATGAATTGAAGCGCGAAGTGCATGACCTGTGGGAGCGGGTTCACCCGCGAATGCGCCATTGAACCCAAAGACGTATTCGCGGGTAAACCCGCTCCCACAGTCTTCACCTGATCAATGACTGACCTTTCGCCCCTTGATCACTTACAGCCCGCCCGTGGCGTTAAAGCCTACCCCCGCCGCCGTCAGCAACGACAACGGCAACAGCAAAGTATCGAGCAGCGCGCTCCCCGGCAGGTCCAGCCCCGGATAGGCCGGCGCCAGCGCACCGAAGTGATCCTGCGGGCAACAGCCGCCATTGATCACATACAGGTCCAGCCGCGTCCCGGCATACACCACCGGGGCGCCCGGCTTGTTCGCGTCCAGCGTGCGCACCGTGGCGCAACCGCCAAGCTGGGTCAGCACCAGCAGCCCGAGCAGAACCCGCCTCAATCGTCGACCCCGTAGTGATGCTCACCCCAGCGCGGCAGCATGTCCTGGGGAATGTTCAGCAGGTTGAGAACCCGCGCCACGACGAAATCGACCAGGTCGTCGATGGTCTGTGGCTGGTGGTAGAAGCCCGGCGCCGCCGGCAGGATTACCGCGCCCATCTGCGACAGCTTGAGCATGTTCTCCAGGTGGATGGTGGAGAACGGTGCTTCACGCGGCACCAGGATCAACTGGCGTCGCTCCTTGAGCGTGACGTCGGCAGCGCGTTCGATCAGGTTGTTGCAGGCGCCGGTGGCAATCGCCGAGAGCGTACCGGTGGAACAGGGCACCACCACCATCGCCGCCGGCGCGCCGGAGCCCGAAGCCACCGGCGACATCCAGTCTTCCTTGCCATACACACGGATCTGCCCATCGGCGGCGCCGGTGTACTCGGTGAGGAAGGCCTGCATCGCCTGGGGCTTGGCCGGCAGCAGCACATCGGTCTCGGTGGCCATCACCAGTTGCGCAGCCTTCGAGATGAGGAAGTGCACCTCGCGGTCCTCACGCACCAAGCAGTCGAGCAGGCGCAGACCATACTGCGCCCCGGAGGCGCCGGTCATGGCCAGGGTGATGCGCTGCGGCCCGTTCACTTCAGTGCCTCGGCCAGCTTGCCATGCAGGCCGCCGAAACCGCCGTTGCTCATGATCACCACATGGGTACCCGGACGGGCCTGGCCCTTGATGCGTTCGATGATCGCTTCGAGGCTGTCGGCAACCACGCTGGGCACCTTGCACTGGGCGGCCGTGGCGGCGAGGTCCCAACCCAGGTTGGCCGGGGCATACCAGATCACCTGGTCGGCATCGTTGACGCTTTCCGGCAAGCCATCGCGGTGCGCACCGAGCTTCATGGAGTTGGAGCGCGGCTCGATCACCGCGATCACCGGCGCCTCGCCGACGCGCTTGCGCAGGCCGTCGAGGGTGGTGGCAATGGCGGTCGGATGGTGGGCGAAGTCGTCGTAGATGGTCACGCCCTGCACTTCGGCGACCTTCTCCATGCGCCGCTTCACGCTCTTGAACGCACTGAGGCCGTCGATGGCCATGGCCGGCACCACACCGACATGACGGGCGGCGGCCAGGGTGGCCAGGGCGTTGGCGACGTTGTGCTGGCCGGTCATTTCCCAGTCCACCACGCCTTGCACCTCACCGTCGAACAGCACTTCGAAGCGCGAGCCGTCGGCGCTGAGCAGGCGCGCCTGCCATTGGCCACCCTCGCCGGTGGTCTGCACCGGGGTCCAGCAGCCCATGCCGATTACCCGCTCCAGGGCCTGCTCGGTGGTCGGGTGGATCACCAGGCCTTCGCTCGGGATGGTGCGCACCAGGTGATGGAACTGCCGCTCGATGGCTGCAAGGTCCGGGAAGATGTCCGCGTGATCGAACTCAAGGTTGTTGAGGATCGCGGTGCGCGGGTGGTAGTGGACGAACTTCGAGCGCTTGTCGAAGAACGCGCTGTCGTATTCGTCGGCCTCGACCACGAAGAACGGCGTATCGCCCAGGCGGGCGGAGACCGAGAAGTTCTGCGGCACGCCACCGATCAGGAAGCCCGGGCTCATGCCGGCGTGTTCGAGCACCCAGGCCAGCATGCTGCTGGTGGTGGTCTTGCCGTGGGTACCGGCCACTGCCAGCACCCAACGGCCCTGCAGCACATGGTCGGCCAGCCACTGCGGGCCGGACACATAGGGCAGGCCCTTGTTCAGCACGTACTCCACCGCCGGGTTGCCCCGCGACATGGCGTTGCCGATCACCACCAGGTCCGGGGCCGGCTGCAGTTGTGCAGGGTCATAGCCCTGGGTGAGCTCGATGCCCTGGGCTTCGAGCTGGGTGCTCATGGGCGGATAGACGTTGGCGTCCGAACCGGTGACGCGATGGCCAAGTGCCTTGGCCAGCACCGCCAGCGAGCCCATGAAAGTGCCGCAAATACCGAGAATATGAATGTGCATGGTCGACCTCGCAAAACGTCGACGCAGGGTAGCCCAGGGCGCGGGAAATCGCACCCGCTGTTTCGCTCAGCCGGCCCTGGCGATGCCGTGTTTGCGCAGTTTCCGATACAGGGTGTTGCGGCTGATGCCCAAGTGCTCGGCGACGTGGGTCATGTGCCAGCGGTTGGCTTCCAATATGTCCAGCAGCGCCTGGCGCTCGGCATGTAGGAGCGGCCTTGTGCCGCGAATGGGCTGCGAAGCGGCCCCGGCGGAATCGGCGGTGTCGGTGCAATTTTGGGGCCGCTGCGCGACCCTTTCGCGGCACAAGGCCGCTCCTACAGGGGACGCGTCATCGCGGACGATTGCGGGGAGGTCCGAAAAACCGATATGCGTGCCGTCGCACAGCGCCACCAAGGTCCGTAGCACGTTACGCATCTGCCGCACGTTACCCGGCCAGGCGAAATCGAGCAGCGCCTGACGCGCCGCAGGCTCGATGGCCAGCGCCTGCCCTTCGGCCTCCTGACCCAGCAAAAAGTCCAGCAACTGCCCTTTGTCACTGCGCTCGCGCAGCGCCGGCAACGCCACCTCCAGGCCATTGAGGCGGTAATAAAGGTCTTCGCGAAAGCCCCCCTGCGCCACCCGCTCGAGCAAATCACGGTGGGTGGCGCTGATGATGCGCACATCTACTGCCTGCGGTTCACCACCAATCGGCACTACCTGGCGCTCTTCCAGCACCCGCAGCAAGCGGGTCTGCAACGCCAACGGCATGTCGCCGATCTCGTCGAGCAACAGGGTGCCGCCATCGGCCTGCAACAGCTTGCCGCGCATGCCCTCCTTGCGCGCCCCGGTGAAACTGCCGCCTCGATAGCCGAACAGCTCGCTCTCGATCAGGCTCTCCGGGATCGACGCGCAGTTGATCGCCACGAAGGGCTTGTGACGGCGAGCGCTGGCTTGGTGCACGGCCTGGGCGAACGCCTCCTTGCCACAACCGGTCTCACCGCGCAGCAGCAGCGGCACATCACGCTCGAAGACCCGCACGGCCCGGCGAAAGTCATGCTGCAACGCCGGGTCGAGCAGGCAGATGCCCGGCTCGGCGGCCTGGCGTGCCTGGGGCAACGCCGCCGGCACCGACCACACAGGTTTACGCGCCTGCCCGCGCAGGCTGGCGAACACCTGCCGGCCATCACGGGTGTGCAGCGGCCAAGCCGTGCTGCCTTGCGCCGTGGCGCGGCTGAACAGTTCGTCATGACTGCAGGCAAAGAACCGATCGACCGTTTTGCCCAGCACGCCACCGCGAATGCTGCCCAGCAGGTTCAGCGCGCTCTGGTTGGCAGCGCAGATCCGCCCATCGCCGTCGAACGCCAGCAAGCCTTCGCTGAACAAGCCGACCGATTCGGCCTGCAGGTGGAAACGCAGCAGCCATTGCTGCTCGAAGTGGCGCAGGAAGTAGCAGCTCTCGATCATCTTCGCCGAAAGGTTGACCAGCGCCATGGTATGGAACTGGCTCTGGCGCGACACGTCCGGCCGCGCCGACGACACGTCGAGCACCGCCAGCAGTTCACCGTGGGGGTCGAACACCGGGCTGGCCGAGCAGGTCAGGCCGGTATGCCGGCCACGAAAGTGCTCGCCCTGGTGGATGGTCAGGGCCTGGCGTTCGACCAGGCAGGTGCCGATGCCGTTGGTGCCCTCGCGCGCCTCGCTCCAGTCGGCACCGAGCCACAACCCGGCACGCTCGAAAATGCGCCGCTCGCCGGGTGCGGTCACGCAGTTGAGGATCACCCCGCGGGCATCGGTGAGCAACACGGCATGCCCGCTGCCCGAAAGCTGCTGGTGCAGGCTGTTCATCTCGTTGTCGGCGATCTGCAGCACCTGCTGCAGGCGCTCGCGGCTTTCCAGCAGGCGGCCGTGTTCGAGCACCACCGGGGCCTGGGCGCGCGCAGGGTCGAGATGATAGTCCTCCAGGCAGCGCAGCCAGGAGCGGGCGATGGAGGGGTCGCTGCCCGGCCCGCTGGCCTGGCCATGGGCGACAGTCAGCACTTGCTGGGCGTGGCGGCTGAACGGGTTGCTCTGCATTTGTTGTTGTTCTCCGCAGATAGAGCGTTGCGCCAGCATCCTCCAGGCACGAACGCTTTGCAATGCTGGCTGACCACCGAGTCACCGGCTGTGCCATCAACGGTACAAAGTGTCACCCAGTCCGTGCCAGCCTTGGTACAGGGCCGTGCCGACCCGCCTGGAAAAATGACCCAAGTCATTGATCTGCAAGGGCCAGCCGGCACTGGCCCGACCTTTGCTCTACGCTTGGTAACTCCGCAACAATCACAATGACCAGGAGACACACCATGCGTTACGCACATCCCGGTACCGAGGGCGCCAAGGTCAACTTCAAGACCCGCTACGGCAACTACATCGGTGGTGAGTTCGTTCCTCCGGTAAAGGGTGAGTACTTCACCAACACCTCGCCGGTGAACGGCCAGCCGATCGCCGAGTTCCCTCGTTCCACTGCCGAAGACATCGACAAGGCCCTCGACGCCGCCCACGCCGCCGCCGATGCCTGGGGCCGCACGTCAGTGCAGGACCGCTCCAACGTGCTGCTGAAGATCGCCGACCGCATCGAGCAGAACCTCGAACTGCTGGCCATCACCGAAACCTGGGACAACGGCAAGCCGATCCGTGAAACCCTCAACGCCGACATCCCGCTGGCCGTCGACCACTTCCGCTACTTCGCCGGCTGCATCCGCGCCCAGGAAGGCGGCGCCGCCGAGATCAACGAGAACACCGTGGCCTACCACATCCACGAGCCGCTGGGCGTGGTCGGGCAGATCATCCCCTGGAACTTCCCGCTGCTGATGGCCGCCTGGAAGCTCGCCCCGGCCCTGGCCGCCGGCAACTGCGTGGTGCTCAAGCCCGCCGAACAGACCCCGCTGGGCATCACCGTGCTGCTGGAACTGATCGGCGACCTGCTGCCCAAAGGCGTGCTCAACGTGGTGCAAGGCTATGGCCGCGAGGCCGGTGAAGCGCTGGCCACCAGCAAGCGCATCGCCAAGATCGCCTTCACCGGCTCCACCCCGGTCGGCTCGCACATCATGAAGTGCGCGGCCGAGAACATCATCCCGTCCACCGTCGAACTGGGCGGCAAGTCGCCGAACGTGTACTTCGAAGACATCATGCAGGCCGAGCCGAGCTTCATCGACAAGGCCGCCGAAGGCATGGTGCTGGCGTTCTTCAACCAGGGCGAAGTGTGCACCTGCCCGTCGCGTGCGCTGGTACAGGAGTCGATCTACCCGCAGTTCATGGAAGTGGTGATGAAGAAGGTCCTGCAGATCAAGCGCGGCGACCCGCTGGACACCGACACCATGGTCGGCGCCCAGGCCTCGCAGCAGCAGTTCGACAAGATCCAGTCCTACCTGAAGATCGCCCAGGAAGAAGGCGCCGAGCTGCTGACCGGCGGCAAGGTGGAGCAACTCGAAGGTTCGCTGGCCACGGGTTACTACATTCAGCCGACCCTGCTCAAGGGCAACAACAAGATGCGCGTGTTCCAGGAAGAAATCTTCGGCCCGGTGGTCAGCGTCACCACCTTCAAGGACGAAGCCGAAGCCCTGGCGATTGCCAACGACACCGAGTTCGGCCTCGGCGCCGGTGTATGGACCCGCGACATCAACCGCGCCTACCGCATGGGCCGCGGCATCAAGGCCGGCCGTGTGTGGACCAACTGCTACCACCTGTACCCGGCGCATGCCGCGTTCGGTGGCTACAAGAAGTCCGGCGTCGGCCGTGAAACCCACAAGATGATGCTCGACCACTACCAGCAGACCAAGAACCTGCTGGTGAGCTACGACATCAACCCGCTGGGCTTCTTCTAAAACCGCGTCGCCTGCTTCGCGGGTAAATCGCATCGGCGCACCGCCGCTCCCACAGGTTCAGCACAAGGCCTGTGGGAGCGGGTTTACCCGCGAAGAGGCCAGACCTGCATACACCAAACCCAGGCCGGTTGCCGTGCAGCAACCGCTCTGGCTCGCTTCCTGCAACACAAATCACCAAGGCCCGGAACCCTTCCGGCCACCAAAAAAAACAACAGGTGAATCCATGCCAAGCGATCATTCCGCCGGCGCGCCGGCAAGCTCCTCCGTCGACTTTGAAAAGGTCAATTCCGAGTATTTCCAGCAACGTGAACTGAAAAAAGGTGCCGCCGGCTGGGTCCTGCTGGTAGGCCTGGGCGTGGCCTACGTGATTTCCGGCGACTACGCCGGCTGGAACTTCGGCCTGGCCCAGGGTGGCTGGGGCGGCATGTTCCTCGCCACCTTGCTGATGGCCACCATGTACCTGTGCATGTGCTTCTCGCTGGCCGAGCTGTCCTCGATGATCCCCACCGCCGGCGGCGGCTACGGCTTTGCCCGCAGCGCGTTCGGGCCCTGGGGCGGCTTCCTTACCGGCACGGCGATCCTCATCGAATACGCCATCGCCCCCGCGGCCATCGCCGTGTTCATCGGTGCCTACTGCCAGTCGCTGTTCGGCATCGGCGGCTGGATGATCTACCTGGCGTTCTACATCATCTTCATCGGCATCCACATCTTCGGGGTGGGTGAGGCACTGAAACTGATGTTCATCATCACCGCCGTCGCCGCCATCGCCCTGGCGGTGTTCCTGATCGGCATGGTGCCCCATTTCGATGCAGCCAACCTGTTCGACATCGCCAAGACCGACGCTGTCGGTGCAAGCAGCTTCCTGCCGTTCGGTTATGTCGGCGTGTGGGCCGCGATCCCCTATGCGATCTGGTTCTTCCTCGCCGTCGAAGGCGTGCCCTTGGCCGCCGAAGAAACCAAGAACCCGAAACGCGACCTGCCGCGCGGCCTGATCGGCGCCATGCTGGTGCTGCTGGCCTTCGCCCTGCTGATCCTGGTGGTCGGCCCCGGCGGCGCAGGGGCCGACGCCCTCAAGGCCTCGGGCAACCCGCTGGTCGAGGCGCTGGCCAAAGCCTACGGCGGCTCCACCTGGATGGGCGGCTTCGTCAACCTGGTCGGCCTGGCCGGCCTGATTGCCAGCTTCTTCTCGATCATCTACGCCTATTCGCGGCAGATCTTCGCCCTGTCCCGCGCCGGCTACCTGCCGCGCAAACTGTCGCAGACCAACAAGAGCAAAGCCCCGGTACTGGCCCTGGTGATCCCCGGGATCATCGGCTTCGCCCTGTCGCTGACCGGCCAGGGCGACCTGCTGATCCTGGTGGCGGTATTCGGCGCTACGCTGTCCTATGTGCTGATGATGGCCGCGCACATCACCCTGCGTATCCGTCGCCCGAAAATGGAGCGCCCGTATCGCACCCCCGGTGGCATCTTCACCTCGGGCGTGGCCCTGGTGCTGGCCTGTATCGCCGTGGTCGCCGGTTTCCTGGTCGACCCGCGGGTGGTGATTGGCGCCGCAGTGATCTATGCGGTGTTGATCGCCTACTTTGCGTTCTACAGTCGCCACCACCTGGTGGCCGGCACGCCGGAAGAGGAATTCGCCGCGATCCAGAAGGCCGAAGAGGCCCTGCACTGATCGTCGACCCGCGCCGCAGGCCAGCCCTGCGGCGCTCTGGAGATTCTGTATGGCAAGTTTCGTACACACGGTGGGCAACCAGCTCTACCGTTTCGACAGCCTCAAAGAGGTCATGGCCAAGGCCAGCCCGGCACGCTCGGGCGACTACCTGGCCGGGGTGGCCGCCAGCAACGATGGCGAACGGGTCGCCGCGCAGATGGCCCTGGCCAATATCCCGCTCAAGCACTTCCTCAACGAAGCGTTGATCCCTTACGAAGACGATGAAGTCACCCGGCTGATCATCGACAGCCACGACCCGCAGGCCTTCGCCCCGGTCAGCCACCTGACCGTCGGCGGCCTGCGCGACCGGCTGCTCGGCGAGCAGGCCGACGAACACAGCCTGCGCGCCCTGGCCCCCGGCCTGACGCCAGAAATGGCCGCGGCCGTGTCGAAGATCATGCGTGTGCAGGACCTGGTGCTGGTGGCGCAGAAGATCCGTGTGGTCACCGCCTTCCGCGGCACCATGGGCCTGCGTGGGCGCCTGTCGACGCGGCTGCAACCCAACCACCCCACCGACGAACCCGCCGGGATCGCCGCCAGCATCCTCGACGGCCTGCTGTACGGCAACGGCGATGCCATGATCGGCATCAACCCGGCCACCGACAGCATCGCCTCGATCTGCGACCTGCTGGTGATGCTCGACAACATCATCCAGCGCTACCAGATCCCCACCCAGTCCTGCGTGCTGACCCACGTCACCACCAGCATCGAGGCGATCAACCGTGGCGTGCCACTGGACCTGGTGTTCCAGTCGATCGCCGGCACAGAAGCGGCGAATGCCGGCTTCGGTATCAACCTCAACGTGCTGCAGGAAGGCTACGAGGCCGGGCTGTCGCTCAAGCGCGGCACCCTCGGGCAAAACCTGATGTACTTCGAAACCGGCCAGGGCAGCGCCCTGTCGGCCAACGCCCATCACGGCGTCGACCAGCAAACCTGCGAAACCCGCGCCTATGCCGTGGCCCGGCATTTCAAGCCCTTCCTGGTCAACACCGTGGTCGGCTTCATCGGCCCGGAGTACCTCTACAACGGCAAGCAGATCATCCGCGCCGGCCTCGAGGACCACTTCTGCGGCAAGCTGCTGGGCGTGCCGATGGGCTGCGACATCTGCTACACCAACCATGCCGAAGCCGACCAGGACGACATGGACACCCTGCTCACCCTGCTGGGCGTGGCCGGGATCAACTTCATCATGGGCATCCCCGGCTCCGACGACATCATGCTCAACTACCAGACCACCTCGTTCCACGATGCGCTGTATGCACGGCAAACCCTCGGCCTCAAACCCGGGCCGGAATTCGAAGCGTGGCTCGAACGCACCGGCATCTTCACCCAGGCCGATGGCCGGGTCCGCTTCGGCGACAACCTGCCGCCGGCCTTCCGCCACGCGCTCGCGCAGCTGGCCTAGGAGCGCCCATGGACCGACATACCCCTACCGAACAAAACCCCTGGCTGGCCCTGCGTAACCTCACCCCGGCGCGCATCGCCCTGGGCCGCACCGGCATCAGCCTGCCGACCAGCGCCCAACTGGACTTCCAGTTCGCCCACGCCCAGGCCCGCGATGCCGTGCACCTGCCCTTCGACCATGCCGGCCTGCGCCAGCAGCTCAGTGATCGTGGCCGCGCCAGCCTGCTGCTGCACAGCGCCGCCAGCGACCGCAACCAGTACCTGCAGCGCCCCGACCTTGGCCGGCGCCTGCACGCGGACTCTGCCCAGCAACTGCGTGAGCACGCCCAGGCCAACCCGGCCGGCGTCGACCTGGCCATCGTCGTCGCCGACGGCCTGTCGGCCCTGGCCGTGCACCGCCACACCCTGCCCTTCCTCAGCCGCTTCGAAGAGCAGGCCGCCGCCGACGGCTGGACCAGCGCCCCGGTGGTGCTGGTGGAACAAGGTCGGGTGGCGGTGGCCGATGAAGTGGGCGAGCTGCTCAAGGCACGCATGACCGTGATGCTGATCGGCGAGCGCCCGGGGCTGAGCTCGCCCGACAGCCTCGGGCTGTACTTCACCTATGCGCCCAAGGTCGGCCTGACCGACGCCTATCGCAACTGCATATCCAACGTGCGCCTGGAAGGCCTGAGCTATGGCATGGCCGCCCATCGCCTGCTGTACCTGATGCGCGAAGCCTGCAAAAGGCAGCTGTCGGGGGTGAATCTGAAGGATGAGGCCGAGGTCCACAGCATTGAAAGTGACAATTCGGGCAAAAAAAATGGAAACTTCCTGCTAGGAGAAGGGTAAAAAACATGTCACGGAAGGCGGATTGCACTTGTAGGCTGCTTTAGGCAGCATGCAGTTGACTGCTGGCAATCCGCCGTATCCCCTAAATGGACACTGAGGCCCGCACATGCGAATCATCAAGGCTACCCTGGAGCACCTCGACCTGCTCACGCCGTTGTTTGTGAAGTACCGTGAGTTCTATGGCCAGCTGCCTTACCCGGACAGCTCCCGCAGCTTCCTGGAAAAGCGCCTCAAGCGCGGCGAATCGATCATCTACCTCGCCCTGCCCGTTGACGACGACAGCAAGTTGCTGGGTTTCTGCCAGCTCTACCCGAGCTTCTCGTCGCTGTCGCTCAAACGTGTGTGGATCCTCAACGACATCTACGTCGCCGAAGACTCGCGGCGCATGCTGGTGGCCGACCACCTGATGCGCGAAGCCAAGAAGATGGCCAAGGAATCGAACGCCGTGCGCATGCGCGTGTCCACCAGCAGCGACAACGAGGTGGCGCGCAAGACCTACGAGTCCATGGGTTTTCGCAAGGACACCGAGTTCGAAAACTACATCCTGCCGATCACCCAGGATTGAACCTAAGCGCTGCGCGAGGCTGCTCTCACAGATCTGCACAGATGTAATGGGTGTGCCAGGGCCCTGTGGGAGCGGCTTCAGCCGCGAACACCGGCGCAGCCGGTGCCATGCATCGCGTCGCTTGCTTAGCGGCGATAGCCGCTCCCACAGGTTATGCGTGAATCCATCGTAACCCCCCGCTACAAACTCTCCGGGCATGATTGCGACTTCGCCGTATAATCCCCCTCCAGTCATGTGTGAAAAGTTACCTTTCCCCAGGTGAATCTGCCCACGCCCAAGACGCTGTCCGTCATCGCGCGCCCGTGGAAGCGGGTCATGAACTCAGGTGCTGTACATGGATTTCAACCCGCTGGACCTCATCCTGCATCTCGATGCCTACCTTGATCTGCTGGTCACCAACTACGGCCCCTGGATCTACGCCATCCTGTTTGCCGTGATCTTCTGCGAAACCGGCCTGGTGGTGATGCCTTTCCTGCCAGGTGACTCGCTGTTGTTCATCGCCGGTGCCGTGGCCGCAGGCGGCGGCATGGACCCGGTGTTGCTGGCCGGCCTGCTGATGGCGGCAGCGATCCTCGGCGACAGCACCAACTATGTGATCGGGCGCACGGCAGGCGAGCGGCTGTTCAGTAACCCTAAGTCGAAGATCTTCCGCCAGGACTACCTGCAGCGGACCCACGACTTCTACGCCCGCCATGGCGGCAAGACCGTCACCCTCGCCCGCTTCCTGCCGATCCTGCGGACCTTCGCGCCGTTCGTCGCCGGTATCGCCCACATGCACTACCCGCGCTTTCTGGCCTTCAGCGTGACCGGCTCGCTGCTGTGGGTGGGCGGCCTGGTCACACTGGGCTACTTCTTCGGCAATGTGCCGTTCATCAAGCAACACCTGTCGCTGATGGTGGTGGCCATCATCGTCCTGTCGCTGGTGCCGATGCTCCTCGGCCTGCTGCGCGGCCGCCTGGGCCGCACCGCCAAGGCCCACTGACGCAAATGTGGTCGTTCAGCGCCTGGCGGCGCCGGCGCACCCTGGCCCGCTACCCGGTCGATGATCAACTGTGGCAGGCCATCCGTCAGCGCCTGCCAATGCTCGACGGTATCAGCGACGACGAAGACCGCTGGCTGCGCGAGGCTTGCGTGCTGTTCCTGCACGACAAGCACCTGACCGCCCTGCCCGGGGTCGAACTGGATGACCAGCAGCGTCTGTTCCTCGCCGCCCAGGCCCAGCTGCCACTGCTGCACCTGGGCGAGCTGAACTGGTACCAGGGCTTCCATGAGCTCATCCTCTACCCCGACGACTTCGTCAGCCCCCAGCGCCACCGCGACAGCAGCGGCGTGGAACACGTGTGGGACGCCGAGCACAGTGGCGAGGCCTGGCAACAGGGCCCGGTGATCCTGGCCTGGCCGGGGGTGCTGACCAGCGGCGGCTGGGAGGCCTACAACCTGGTAATCCACGAACTGGCGCACAAGCTCGACATGCTCAATGGCGACGCCAACGGCCTGCCGCCGCTGCACAGCGGCATGCAGGTCGAAGACTGGGCCAACGCCATGCAGCACGCCTACGACGACCTGAACCGTCAGCTCGACGCCAACCCCGACGCCGAGACCGCCATCGACCCCTACGCGGCAGAGAATCCGGCGGAGTTCTTTGCCGTCAGCAGCGAGTACTTCTTCAGCGCCCCCGACCTGCTGCACGCCGCTTATCCGAAGGTCTACCTTCAGTTGTCGCTGTTCTACCGCCAGGACCCGCTGGCCCGTCTGGCACGCCTGCAGGCCGAGCATCCGGACTACCGCGAAAACCACGCCTGACAGCCCCGCACATCAGGCCGGGCGTGGCATGCCCTGTCGGAATGTGCCTATAATCGCGCCACTTTTTTTTGATCAAACACGGGGGCATAGCCCAATGAGCTACAGCAAGATCCCGGCTGGCAAAGACCTGCCGAACGACATTTACGTCGCTATCGAGATCCCGGCCAACCACGCGCCGATCAAGTACGAAATCGACAAGGACAGCGACACCCTGTTCGTCGACCGCTTCATGGCCACCCCGATGTTCTACCCGGCCAACTACGGTTTCATCCCCAACACCCTGGCTGACGACGGTGATCCGCTGGACGTGCTGGTCGTCACCCCGTACCCGGTTGCCCCAGGTTCGGTCATCCGCGCCCGCCCGGTCGGCGTGCTGAACATGACCGACGACGGCGGCGGCGACGCCAAGGTCATCGCCGTCCCGCACGACAAGCTGTCCCAGTTGTACGTTGACGTGAAGGAATACACCGACCTGCCAGCCCTGCTGATCCAGCAGATCGAGCACTTCTTCGCCAACTACAAGGATCTGGAGAAGGGCAAGTGGGTCAAGATCGAAGGCTGGGAAGGCGCCGACGCCGCCCGCGCCGCGATCACCAAGTCGGTTGCTGCCTACAAGGGCTGAAGCTGATGCATGAAAAAGCCCTGCCTCGGCAGGGCTTTTTTGTGGGCGATGGAAAATTCCTACTTGCTCCTAGGCAAATGCCTGCGAAC
This sequence comes from Pseudomonas sp. ES1, assembly GCF_050586605.1. Classification (NCBI taxonomy): domain Bacteria; kingdom Pseudomonadati; phylum Pseudomonadota; class Gammaproteobacteria; order Pseudomonadales; family Pseudomonadaceae; genus Pseudomonas; species Pseudomonas sp. ES1. Next base: position 45,560 of record NZ_JBOBDM010000011.1, read on the forward strand.
CGCAATGATTCCCACAGATCGCCTGCACATCGAGTTCATTTCCACACAGTAAACAGGGCGATAGACTCGCCACCATGAACTCATCCGGTGATCGCCTCAAAGCCCTCCCGCAGGAGTGCAACCTGACCCCTTCCGACTTTGCTGCCCAGCGCAACGTCACGCCCCAACACATCAACAACTGGTTCAAGCGTGGCGTGCCGCAAGCTCGGCTCGACGAAATCGCCGAGCTGTTCTGTGTGTACCCGCGCTGGCTACGTAGCGGCGAAGGCCCTAAACATCCCGACCCTCTCGCACCCGCCCGCCCTGCCCTTGCACCCACGCAAGCCCCAGCGCCGCTGCTGGCGCTGGGCACGCAAAGCGTGCAACTGCCCTTGCATCAGTTGCAGCAGGGCAGCCTGAGTGCCACACCTGAGCTGTTCCAGCCGATCCCCCGCCAAGCCCTCGACAGCGTGGGTGTTGCCGCGCACAACGCCTTCTGTATCGGCATGCCGGCCAGCAACATGGCGCCGCTATTGCCCCCGGGCACGCTCCTGGCCATCGACTCCAGCCTCACCCGGGTGATCGAAGGCGAATACTACGCACTGCTGCACAACGGCCGGTTGCGCGTGCACCGACTCACCCAAGGCAACAACGGCACCTTGTGCCTGCACAGCCACGACCGTCTCAACCACCCGGTCGAGCGCTTCACCGCCCAGCAACGCAGAACGCAGAAGCTGCTGATCCTCGGCTGGGTGTTCTGGTGGTCCTGCCTGCGCCCGGCGCGGCCATGCTGAAACACTTCGCACTACTTTTTGCTGGGCATCCCCGGTGAGCCCTAGTATGCTACGCGCCACATCACGCCCCCTGATGGTGCAAGCCGCATTGCAGAGGGCCTGGCGACGCCTCACACAGCCGTCCGCCATCTTTTTCAGGCCATGTTGCCAACCGTTTAAGGCGATTGCGGCTTATCAAAAATGAGCCAAGATCGTCCCCGAGAAGCCGGCCACAAGCCGGCTTTTTAATGCCTGCACGATACCCCCGCATTTCTCTGCCACCGGGCATAGCCTGAGGTTGTCATGCGCGTCTTACCCGTGCCCATCGAACTAATGGATGAGGTCGTCGGCCAACCATTGAGCAATGTCGCGCTTGGCATGCAAAACACGCCAGACATCGATGTGGTCATCGCGCTCGACGTAGAACACCAGGTAGGGGTAACGCTTCAACGGCCAGCAGAACAACCCAGGCAGATCCAGATCGTGGCCATAGCGGCTGATACCCGATGTCGGATGGCGACTCATATGCCCGTAGCCTTGTTGAAGCGCATCGATGAATCCGACTGCGACTTGCTCTGTGGCCTCAGCAAGGTAGTAACTGACAGCATTCTCGACATCTTCACGCGCGAGCACTCGGGGAATCACTGGCTTGGCCGTTGCCTTCACCCCCTGCGTACCTTTGCCCGCAGTGATTCGAAGTAGTCATCATCCACCGAAGTGGTGGGAGCCGAGCCAGCCCCGGCCAGAAGCAGACTCCGTAGATGTTGCCGATCCTGATCCTTGCGGATCAACTCGCGCACGTACTCGCTACTGGTGCTGTAACCGCGCTGGCTGACCTGATCGTCAACGAACGACTTCAATGAGTCCGGCAGGGAAATGTTCATGGTGCTCATGACTGCGTCCGGATTTGCCAAAATTTGCCAAAGCATACACCCCAGAAAACACTGTTGAAGCCCTACACGACAAAAGGATGGCCGAGCATTACCCCTGCGACGAAACGCCAGTACCAAGCCAGGCATTCGAGGTGGATAACGCAGCCTCTCGTCGCAACTTCAGCCCTTCACACACACCACCTGGCGCAGGGTATGCACCACCTCGACCAGCTCGCGCTGGGCCTGCATGACCGCGTCGATATCCTTGTAGGCCATCGGGATCTCGTCGATCACGTCCTTGTCCTTGCGGCACTCGACATGGGCCGTGGCGCGCCGCTGGTCATCGACGCTGAAGCGGCTCTTGGCCTTGGTGCGGCTCATCACCCGGCCTGCACCATGGCTGCACGAGCAGAACGATTCCTCGTTGCCCAGGCCGCGCACGATGAAACTCTTGGCGCCCATGGAGCCCGGGATGATGCCCAACTGCCCCTTCTGCGCCGACACCGCCCCTTTGCGCGTCACCAGCACTTCACGTCCGAAGTGCCGTTCCTTCTGCACATAGTTGTGGTGGCAGTTGACCGCCTCGAGGCTGGCCTCGAACGGTTTGCCCAGCACCTTGCGGGTGGCCGCCACCACCGCCTGCATCATCAGCTCGCGGTTGTGCCGGGCGAAATCCTGGGCCCACTCCACCGCCTCCACGTAGTCGGCGAAATGCCGGCTGCCCTCTTCGAAATAGGCCAAGTCCTTGTCCGGCAGATTGGCCAGGTGCTGGCGCATGTCGGCCTGGGCCAGCTCGATGAACAGGTTGCCGATGGCATTGCCGACGCCGCGCGAGCCACTGTGCAACATGAACCAGACCCGGTCGGCCTCGTCCAGGCAGACCTCGATGAAGTGGTTGCCACCGCCCAGGGTGCCCAGGTGCTGGCGGTTATTGGTCTTTTCCAGCCGTGGGTACTTGTCGGTGATGGCCTTGAAGCGCCCGGCCAGGCCTTGCCACTGCTGGTCGGCGTGCCTGGGCACGTTGTCCCAGGCGCCCTGGTCGCGGCGACCAAAGGTCTTGCCGTGGGGCACGGCCTGCTCGATGGCCGTACGCAGGCCGTGCAGGTTGTCCGGCAGGTCGCGGGCATGCAGCGAGGTCCGCGCAGCGATCATGCCGCAGCCGATATCCACCCCCACCGCCGCCGGGATGATCGCGCCCAGGGTGGGGATCACGCTGCCGATGGTCGAGCCCTTGCCCAGGTGCACGTCCGGCATCACCGCCAGGTGCTTGAAGATGAACGGCATCTGCGCCGTGTTGAGCAACTGTTTGCGGGCCTCGTCTTCGACCGGCACGCCGTCGGTCCACAGTTTGATCGGCTTGCCGCCGGCGCCTTGCAAGGTGTCCATGTCATCGTTTCCGCAGAGCATTTGCCGCCATGATACCGCCGAAGGTCGTAGACCGGCCGCTTGCCAGCAAGGTGGCACAGTGCTGTATGCTTGGCCGGTCTTCAGGGCGGGGTGAAAGTCCCCACCGGCGGTAAATCGAAAGATGAGCCCGCGAGCGCCCCGGCCATGCCGGGGGTCAGCAGATCTGGTGCGACTCCAGAGCCGACGGTCATAGTCCGGATGAAAGAAGGCGTCAGGCAGGGGCCATCCAGGCGCCCCTGCGCGCGCATTTTGTTCGCCCCGAGACGTTCATCGATCATTCACGAGGAGCGTTTCATGTCCACCTTGCTCAACAAGCAATTCCCCAACGTCACTGCCGCCATCGCCGCCTTCCAGGCCGGGCGCCCGGTGCTGCTGCTCGACGACGACGACCGCGAGGACGAAGCCGATATCGTCGCCGCCGCCGAGAACCTTTCGCTGCAGACCATGGCCATGATGATCCGCGACTGCAGCGGCATCGTCTGCCTGTGCCTGGACGAAGCCACCGTCGACGCCCTGCAGCTGGCGCCGATGGTGCCGAACAACCAGGCCCGCCACGGCACCGGTTTCACCGTCACCATCGAGGCAGCCGAAGGCGTGAGCACCGGCGTCTCGGCACAGGACCGCATCACCACCATCGAAGCGGCGCTGCGCTCCACCGCGCAGCAGCGGCATATCGTCAGCCCCGGCCACGTGTTCCCGCTGCGCGCCCGCGACGGCGGCGTGCTGACCCGCCGCGGCCACACCGAAGGCTCGGTGGACCTGGCGCGCCTGGCCGGCCTGCGCCCGGCGGCGGTGCTGTGCGAGCTGATGAACCCCGATGGCAGCATGGCCCGGGGTGAGCAGGTGGCGGTGTATGCCCGGCAGTACAACCTGCCGGTGCTGACCATCGAAGAGCTGGCGCGCTATCGCGAAGCCATGCTGGAGCTTGAGGCCGAGCCGGCCTGACCTTTGTCGGGGGCGCTTTGCGCCCCTATCGCCGGCAAGCCGGCTCCCACAGGGATAGCGCATAGCTTGGGTTTATACGGTCGGGGTGGGAGCCGGCTTGCCGGCGATACGGCCTGAAGCTCAACGCAGCCCCAACGGCCCCTTCAAGAACGCATACAACCCCGCCGCACTCTTGCGATAGCCGTCAGCCGTCAGGTGCACCAGGTCTGGCCGCGCCAGCCCATTGGCCTGCCAACCGGCAATCGAGCACGGCCCGCCCATGAACGCCTGCCAGTCCCAGAACAGCGCCTTGTGCCGCTGTGCCAGTTGCTTCTGAATGCGGATCACCGACGCCAGCGGCTGTGGCTGACGCGCCGCGCAACTGCCCGCCTTGCGCCGCTTGATCGAGTCCGGCGGCCCGACCAGCAGGATCGCTGCTTGCGGCAGGTCCTTGCGCAGGCTGCGCAGCGTCGCCTCCAGCTGCGACTGGTACAGCCCCAGGTCGAGCGTGTCGTCGAAGGCCTCGTTGGTGCCATAGGCCAGGATCACCAGGTCCGGTCGCACAGCCTTGAGGCTGTCCAGCCAACCCGGCTGCCACTTGTCCACCACCTCCTGGCGGGCACCATTGATGCCCAGCGCCGAGTAGATCACCCCGGCATTCCTCTGCCCCTGCAGGTACCAGCCGCCCAACGCGATGTTGCCCCCACCCTCCACGCCCAGTTGCAGCGGCAGGCCGAGATTGGCGAAGGCCGGGCTGAAGCGCCACTGCCCGTTGGTGATGGCCAGAGGGCGACGCTGGCCGCCGTTGGCCAGTAGCGTGGCGTTGCCGGTGGACTGGTACAGCGCCGAGACCTTGTAGCGCTGGCGGTCTTCATCACGCGCCTTCAGCAGCACACTGGAGCGGTTGGCTTGCGGCAGCGACAGGTAACCGCCAAGCGGGAACTGGCTGCTCTGCTGGTTGCGTGCCGACACCAGTTGCCACTGGCGCGCCTCGCTCTTGATGATCACTCGGTCATTGCGGATACCCGGCACCGACGAAGCCGGCACCAGGCCGATACCGCCATCGCCGTATTGCGCCTGCAACAGGCGGCGCAGCTCACCGCTGAACAGGTCGGCGGCGGTGTGCGAGTCGCCCAGCTGGACGATGCCAACCGGCGCGCGGCCGGCATTGCGCAACTTGCCGGCAAGCAGGCCGACATTGCCGTCCTGGCGCACAACGGGCGCGGCTGCCGGCCGTGCGGCGGGCTGGGTGGCCACGCTGTTGGCGCCGGTGCTGCACGCAGGTACGGCGCTGATCAGCAGGGCCAGGCCCAGCAAGTGATGCCATTGGCGCATCTTAGTGTCCTGTAACGGTCAGGCCCGGCAAGCTGATCAGCGACAGTACCTGTGCGGCGATCATCTTCTGGCCCGTGATGGTGAAATGAATGCCGTCATCGACCCGCACCTTGACCCGCTTGCCCTCGGGCGTCAGCACCGTCGCGGCGAACCCGTCGTCGGTATAGCCGAGGATCGGGTTGGCCGACACATAGTGCTGGCCGTACAGCGCAGTCTGCTGCTGGTACAGGTCGCTCAGGTAGCCCATGGCCGTGGACAGCCGCGGCTTCTCCATGTTCGGCGGCCCGACCCACAACACCTGCACGTTGTGCGCACGGGCCTGGTCGAGGATCGAGTCGATACGTGCACGATAGGCCACTTCCCACTCCGGCGACTTGAAGCGCAAAAACGGCTTGCCCTTGCCCTGGGGCATGTCCCAGGGGTCGTTGGGGCCGAGGAACACCACCATCAGGCGGATGTTCGGCTCGTGGGCGAGGGTCTCGGCCACGGTTTTCGGCCAGTTGAAGAAGCCCGGGTAGGCAAGGCCGGTACTCTGCTTGCTGAGGTTGACCGTGCGGATCTGGTAGCGCTTGCGCAGGCTGTTGGCCAGGTGCGGGGCCACGCCCTGCATCAGCGAGTCGCCGACCAGCAGCACGTCATCGCCGGCGGCCAGGGAAACCACGGTGCCAGGTTGCAGCAAGGTCGGGGCAGATGCCGCCGGCGGTGCTGCAACGGCTACCTGAGGCGGCAGGGCATGCTGGGGGGCAGGCGCAGGCAGGGCCACTGGCGCCGCCGGCAAGGGCTGGGCCAGCGCCGCCGGTGTTTCCAGGTTGACCGTGACCACCGGCATCGGCGCGGGCAGCACCTCGGGCAATGGGCCTGCGACCTGCTGCTGCGCCGCTTGCAGTTGCGCGATGACGCTGTCGCGGCCCTGCTCCAGCGCCGCCGTCAGTTGCGCCCCGAAGCGCCAGGCCGGCAGTTGGCCGAGCAGCGGGATCTCGCAGCTCTGGTGGTACTTCTGCTGGCAGTACAGCCTGATCGAGTCCTGGTTCAGCCAGAACAGCAAGGCGGTCGTGACCACGATCGCGTACAACGCACGGGCCGCGCCCATCTGCACCTGAAACAGCTGTTTGCTATCAGAAGCTTGCATAGATGAACCCCGGCACACCCGATTGCGACGCGAAAATCACCAGCGACACGCCAATCCCCAATGGCACTGGGTACAGCTGCCAGGGCAGCCGCTGGCTGGCAGCAAAGCCCTTGCGCAGCACTGCCAGCCACTGTGGATAAGTAGCGATGTAAAACACGCAGGCCAGCAGCATGAGGCCGGTGGCGCTGTTGAGCCCGGCCAGGCTCAGTTGGGCGATGTCGCCGAGCATCTCGACGGCGCCGTCCAGCGTCGGGCTGCGGAAGAAGATCCAGGCAAAAGCCACGTAGTGGAAGGTCATCAGGCGTGCCAGCAGGCCAGCGCCGGGCATATTCGCGAAGCCTGGCAGCAGCTGGCTGAACAGCTTGGAGAGGGCCAGGCCAACCCCGTGCAGCGCGCCCCACAGAATGAAGTTGATGCTGGCGCCATGCCACAGCCCGGACACCAGCATCGCCAGCAGCATGTTCAGGTTGCCGCGCCACACGCCTTTGCGGTTGCCGCCCAGCGGGATATAGACGTAGTCACGGATGAAGCGCGACAGGCTGATGTGCCAGCGCCCCCAGAACTCCTTGAGGTTGTGCGCGGCATAAGGTGCGTTGAAGTTCTCCGGCAGGCGGAACCCCAACAGCAGGGCGATGCCGGTGACCAGGTTGGTGTAGCCGCTGAAGTTGAAGTAGATCAGCAGGCTGTAGCCGTACACGCTCAACAGCACCTGCTCGGGGGTGAAGCTGCCCGGGGTTTCGAACACCGGGTCGACCCACTCACTGCCCAGCCAGGCGCTGAGGAAGAACAGCTTGACCACCGCCAGCGCGATCAGCCCCAGCGCCCGCTGCGGCTCCAGCACCTGGCGCAAGCCCTGCGGGCGGATCTGCGGCAGCATGTGCAGGGCGCGGTTGACCGGGCCGGCCACCAGGCTGGGGAAGAACGCCAGGTACAGGGCCAGGTCCAGCGCCGTGGCCGGCGCCAGTTCGCGACGGTTGATCGATACCAGGTAGCTGACCGAATGGAAGGTGTAGAACGACAGGCCGATGGGCACCAGCAGTTCCAGCAACGGCAGCGACACGTCCAGCCCGGCCGCCGCCAGCGCGGCTTGCACGCCTTCGACGAAGAATGCCTGGTACTTGAACAGGTAGAAGCAGCCCAGCACCAAAGTCAGCAGCAGCACGCCGCAGAACCGGCGCCCGGGGTAGCGCCCGGCCAGCAGCCCAAGCAGGTACACCAGTGCGCTATAGCCCAACAGGATGTACAGCGAGTTCAGGCTGAAGCTCGCCACCAGGCCATAGCTAGCCGCCAGTAGCAGGAGGTTCTGTAGCCGTGCACTCCAGCACAGGCTCCAGTAGACAATGAAGAACAGCGTAAAGCAGAGGCCGAATTCGATCGAAAGGAAGCTCACAACGTAGTCCGTTACGTGACATCAAAGGGGGGTGCCAGCCCGCAGGCCAGAGGGCGCGGAGTATGGCAGAGGGCCAACCCCCTCACAATCTGAAAACGACTGGATTTGCAAGACATCCGCACCGGCACAAATGCTACAAAATAAGACCAAAGCCTTGCTGATTTGCTCCCCCTGCCCCGCTCTGCTAGTGTCGCGCCGTTCTGAATACCACCGAGACAGTCGCCATGGCCCGCAAAAAAGCCTCCATCGATTTCGAACAGTCCCTCGCCGACCTGCAAGCCCTGGTCGAGCGCCTGGAGAACGGCGAATTGTCGCTGGAAGAGTCGCTGGCCGCCTTCGAGCAAGGCATCGCCCTGACCCGTGACTGCCAGGGCGCCCTGGCCCAGGCCGAGCAAAAGGTGCAGATCCTGCTGGAACGTGACGGCGAGCTGGCTGCCCAGCCGTTCGACGCGGAGCCAGAGGCATGATCGCCGGTTACCAGGCCAGCGCCCAGGTGCGGGTCGACGCCGCACTGGAAACGCTGTTCAAGGCCCCCTCCAAAGAACTCGAGCGCCTGTACGCCGCCATGCGCTACAGCGTGATGAACGGTGGCAAGCGCGTGCGCCCGCTGCTCGCCTACGCCGCCTGCGAGGCCCTGGGTGCGCCGGCCGAACAGGCCAACGGTGCGGCCTGCGCGGTGGAACTGATCCACGCCTACTCGCTGGTGCATGACGACCTGCCGGCAATGGACGACGACGACCTGCGTCGCGGCCAACCGACCACCCACAAAGCCTTCGACGAAGCCTGCGCCATCCTCGCCGGCGACGGCCTGCAAAGCCTGGCGTTCAGCGCCCTGCTGGACCCGGCGCTGAGCCCGCAAGCCGACAGCATCCGCCTGCAGATGGTCCAGGCCCTGGCCAAGGCCGCGGGCCCCGCCGGCATGGTCGGCGGCCAGGCCATCGACCTTGGCTCGGTGGGCGTCAAGCTCGACCAGCAGGCCCTGGAATACATGCACCGGCACAAGACCGGCGCGCTGATCGAAGCCAGCGTGCGCCTCGGCGCCCTCGCCAGCGCCCGCGCCGAACAGGCCCAGCTCGACGCCCTGCAGACTTATGCACAGGCCATCGGCCTGGCCTTCCAGGTGCAGGACGACATCCTCGATGTGGAGAGCGACACCGCCACCCTGGGCAAACGCCAGGGCGCCGACATCGCCCGTGACAAACCGACCTACCCGGCGCTGCTCGGGCTGGACGCGGCCAAGGCCTATGCCCTGGAACTGCGCGACCAGGCGCTGGGCGCCCTCGCCGGCTTCGGCGACAGCGCCGAGCCGCTGCGGGCGCTGGCCCGCTATATCGTCGAACGCCGTCATTGAACCTTGACGCCTCTCCCTGTGGGAGCGGGTTTACCCGCGAATGCGGTAGTTGATGCAACATCGCATTCGCGGGTAAACCCGCTCCCACAGAGGGCGTAGGCCCCCGCTTGAATGGGCAGCTTTTCCCACAATGGGGTAAACTGCCGCGTCTTCAAACCTATAACGACTCGCCTGATGCCCACGACGTTTCAAGAGATCCCCCGCGAACGCCCGGTCACGCCGTTGCTCGACCGCGCCGACACGCCTGCCGGCCTGCGCCGGTTGGCCGAAGCCGACCTCGAGCCTTTGGCCGACGAGCTGCGCCAGGAACTGCTCTATACCGTGGGGCAGACCGGCGGGCATTTCGGTGCCGGCCTGGGCGTCATCGAGCTGACCATCGCCCTGCACTACGTCTTCGACACCCCGGATGACCGGCTGGTGTGGGACGTCGGTCACCAGGCCTACCCGCACAAGATCCTCACCGGCCGGCGCAACCGCATGTTGTCGCTGCGCCAGAAGGACGGCATCGCCGCCTTCCCGCGCCGTAGCGAGAGCGAGTACGACACCTTTGGCGTCGGTCACTCCAGCACCTCGATCAGCGCCGCGCTGGGCATGGCCATCGCCGCCCGCCTGCAGAACGATCCGCGCAAATCCATCGCGGTGATCGGCGATGGCGCACTGACCGCCGGCATGGCCTTCGAAGCGCTGAACCACGCGCAGGAAGTGAATGCCGACATGCTGGTCATTCTCAATGACAACGACATGTCGATCTCGCGCAACGTCGGCGGGCTGTCCAACTACCTGGCCAAGATTCTCTCCAGCCGCACCTACGCCAGCATGCGCGAAGGCAGCAAGAAAGTGCTGTCACGCCTGCCTGGCGCCTGGGAAATCGCCCGCCGCACCGAGGAATACGCCAAGGGCATGCTGGTGCCCGGCACCCTGTTCGAAGAGCTGGGCTGGAACTACATCGGCCCGATCGACGGCCACGACCTGCCGACCATGATCGCCACCCTGCGCAACATGCGTGACCTCAAGGGCCCGCAGTTCCTGCACGTGGTGACCAAAAAGGGCAAGGGCTTCGCCCCGGCCGAGGTCGACCCGATCGGCTACCACGCCATCACCAAGCTGGAGCCGGCCAACAAGCCGGTCGCGCCGAAAAAGCCGAGCGGGCCGAAGTACTCCGCCGTGTTCGGCCAGTGGCTGTGCGACATGGCCGCCGCCGACAACCGCCTGGTGGGCATCACCCCGGCGATGAAGGAAGGCTCGGACCTGGTCGACTTCAGCGAACGCTTCCCCGAGCGCTACTTCGACGTGGCGATTGCCGAACAGCACGCGGTCACCCTGGCCGCCGGCATGGCCTGCGAAGGCGCAAAGCCAGTGGTGGCGATCTACTCCACCTTCCTGCAGCGCGGCTATGACCAGCTGATCCACGACGTGGCGGTGCAGGACCTCGACGTGCTGTTCGCCATCGACCGCGCCGGCCTGGTAGGCGAGGACGGCCCGACCCACGCCGGGGCCTACGACCTGTCGTACCTGCGTTGCATCCCCGGCATGCTGGTAATGACCCCGAGCGACGAGAACGAGCTGCGCAAGATGCTCAGCACCGGCCACCACTACAAGGGCCCGGCGGCCGTGCGCTACCCGCGTGGCACCGGCCCGAACGCGCCGATCAGCGGCGACCTCGAGCCACTGGAGATCGGCAAGGGCGTGGTCCGCCGCCGGGGCAGCAAGGTCGCCCTGCTGGTGTTCGGCGTGCAACTGAGCGAAGCCCTGCAGGTCGCCGAAGAGATCGACGCCACCGTGGTCGACATGCGCTTCGTCAAACCGCTGGACGAAGCCCTGGTGCTGGAAATGGCCGCTGGCCATGAGCTGCTGGTGACCGTCGAAGAAAACGCCATCATGGGCGGTGCCGGCGCTGCCGTGGGTGAGTTCCTCGCCCGCGAGGCGGTGGTCAAACCGCTGCTGCACCTGGGCCTGCCGGACATCTATGTCGAGCATGCCAAGCCGGCGCAAATGCTCGCCGAGTGCGGGCTGGATGCGGCGGGGATCGAGGCTGCGGTCAAGGCTCGAATAGCCAAGCTCGGCCTGTAATCCCTGGGGCCGCCTTGCGGCCCATCGCTGGCAAGCCAGCTCCCACAAGGATCGCCTGATTCCTGTGGGAGTTGGCTTGCCAGCGATTGTTTTTGGAAGCCCATGAAAATCTCAAGCTTTGCCACCCTGCTCTGCCTCCCTCTCCCGCTATTGGCCGCCGAACGCGACGACGCCCTCAAGCTCCCCGACGTACTGATCAGCGCCAGCCGCCAGGTCGAATCGCGCAGCGCCACCAGCGCCGCCAACACGGTGTTCACCCGCAGCGACATCGACCGCCTGCAACCCAGCAGCGTCAGCGACCTGCTCACCCGCGTGCCCGGCGTGCAAGTGGCGCCGACCGGCGGCCGTGGCAGCCTGCCCGGCATCTTCATCCGCGGCACCAAGGCCGCGCAGACGCTGGTGCTGGTCGATGGCGTGCGCATCGCCAATGCCACCTCCGGCGACAGCGGCCTGCAGTTTCTCGACGTCGAGCAGATCGAGCGGGTGGAAGTGCTGCGCGGCTCGCGTTCGGCGGTGTACGGCAGCGACGCCATCGGCGGGGTGATCCAGATCTTCACCCGCCGTGGCGACGGCCAGGGCCTGCAGCCCCGCCTGCGCCTGGCGGCCGGCAGCAACCAGGCCTGGCAACGCAGCCTGGGCCTGTCCGGCGGCGATGGCGACACCCGTTTCAACCTGGGCGCCAGCCTGGACGAGACCGCCGGGATCGATTCGACCGGCCCGTCATTCGCCAGCGACGGCGACCATGATGCCTACCGCGACCGCTCGCTGAACCTGAGCCTGAGCCACGTGTTCAACGAACGCTTCGAGGCCGGGCTGAACCTGCTCGACAGCCGTGGGCGCAGCGAATACGACAACCCGTTCGGCCTGTTCGGCCAGAAGCCCTATACCGACTTCACCGTCAGCAGCCTCGGCACCTACCTGGACGCCCAGCTCAACGACGCCTGGCATTCACGCCTGGAGCTGGGCCATAGCGAGAACCGTGACGACAAGCGCGACAAGCTCAGCGACCAACGCCAGGTGTTCAACACCTACCGCGACCAGGCCACCTGGCAGAACGATTTCACCCTGGATGCGCGCAACAACCTGCTGCTCGGCGGCGACTGGTACCAGGACCGGGTGCATGCCAGCACCGACTTCGACGAGGACAGCCGCTGGAACCGTGCGATCTTCGCCCAGCATCGCTTCGCCGGTGAGTGGTTCTCCACCGAGCTGGGGCTGCGCCGCGACCAGAACCAGCAGTTCGGCGGCCAGACCACCTGGAGCGCCAGCCTCACTCTGCCCGTCAACGCCAGCAACGACCTGCTGCTGTCCTACAGCGAGGGGTTCCGCGCGCCGACCTTCAACGACCTGTACTACCCGCAGTACAGCAACCCGAACCTGGACCCTGAGCGCTCGAAGAGCTACGAGCTGCAATGGCGTAGCCAGCTGACCGCCGACAGCCGCCTGGAAGCCTCGCTGTACCGCACCGACCTGCGCGACGCGATCATCTTCGGCGCCGACTCGATCCCACGCAACGTGGCCTCGGCGCGCATCAATGGCTTCGAGCTGGGGCTGCAGCAGCAATGGGGCGAATGGCACAGTCAGCTTGGCCTGGCACTGATCGACCCGCGCGACCGTGACAGCGGCCACACCCTGGCCCGCCGCGCCCGGCGCACGCTGAGCCTGGACCTTGATCGGCAGTTCGAGCGTTTCAGCCTGGGCGGCAGCTGGCAGGCCGTCAGCAGCAGCTACGACGATGAAGCCAACCGCAATAGCCTGGGTGGCTACGGCCTGCTCGGCTTGCGCGGCGGCTGGTCGGCGACGGATGAGGTGAAGCTGGAGCTCAAGCTCGACAATCTGCTGGACAAACAGTACAGCCGCGCCCTGTACAGCTTCGATGGCAGCCAGTACGGCTATCGCGAAGAGGGTCGCACCTGGCTGCTCAGCGTCACCTGGACACCGGCGCTGTAGCGTCGAGCAAGGCACACAGCCGCGCGGTGGCCTCGATCATCTGCCCGCTGGGCCGCTCCAGGCCCTTGTCCGGCACCACCAGCAGGTGGCCAGCGGCCACGGCGCTCAGCTTCGGCCAGCTACGCCAGCTGGCCAGTTGCGCCGGGTCGCCAGCGAGGATCACCTGCGGGTCACGCAGCAGCACCGACTCCACGCTGACCTGTGGCGCCGGTTGCGGCAGGTCATCGAACACATTGCGCGCCCCGCAGACCCGCAACGCATCGCTGACCACCTGCCGCCCGCCCAAGGTGTACAGGGGCTTGTCCCACACCTGGTAGAACACCCGCAGCGGCGTCTCGCGCCGGTAGCGCTCGCGCAGGCCGTGCAGCCGTTCACGCAGGCTGGCCGCATACACGCGCCCCTGCTCGTCACGCCCCAGGCGCTGGGCGATGGCTTCGATCTGGGTGATCAACTGGTCGAGGTCGCCGGGCTCGGCGCTGAAGGTGGCAATGCCCAGGCGCCGCAACTGGTCACGCTGCGCAGGCGCCACGCTGCCGGGCCAGAGCAGCAGCAGGTCGGGCTTGAGGCTGAGCAGCCGCTCCATGTCCAGTTGCCCATGGCGCCCCACCGAGGGCAGATCCTGCAGCGATGCCGGGCGCTCACCGCCATCGAGCAGGCCGACCAGCAGGTCCTGTGCCTGCAACTCGACGACGATCTCGGTCATGGACGGCGCCAGGCTGACCACCCGCGGCGCAGCCTCGGCCTGGGCGCCGAAGCTCAGCAGTGCACACAGAACGAGCAGCGCCCGCATCAGCCGAGCTGGCGCGGAATGCGGTAGAGGTACAACAGCACCACGGTGGAAATCGCCAGGAGAATCTGCGGCACCGCCTCCAGCCCGACCAGCACCGACAAGGCGGCGACCCAGGCCGGGAAACAGGCATACAGCATGGCCAGGCGCCGCACCCGCGCCAGCTCGATCCAGGCGGCCGGCTCCTCGGCACTGCCGAGGAGCTTGTCGGTGGCGATCAGCGTGCGCTTGTAGGCGCCAAAGCGCGGCAGGCTGAGGAACATGGTGGCTGCACCGGCGATGAACAGCGGCATGGCCAGCACCGGGATCAGCGGCTCGCCGCCACCGAAAGCCCAGGCCATCACCGGCAACGGCACCAGGCCGACCGCCAGGTACTGCCACCAGGCCAGCGCCAGGCGCCGCTTCACCTCGCCACGGGTCACGCCTGCGGCACCTCGCCCTGGTGCTTGTTGCCCATCATGTGGCCCAGCTTGTCGGCCTTGGTGGCCAGGTACAGGCGGTTGTGCGGGTTGTGGCCCGTGTGCAGCGGCACGCGCTCGGCGACCTTGATGTGCATGTCGGTCAGGGCTTTGACCTTGCGCGGGTTGTTGGTCATCAAGCGCAGCGCGCTGACGCCCAGATGCTCGAGCATCGGCAGGCACATGGCGTAGTCACGCTGGTCGGCGGCGAAGCCCAGGCGCTCGTTGGCCTCGACAGTGTCGGCGCCGCCGTCCTGCAGCTCGTAGGCGCGGATCTTGTTCAACAGGCCAATGCCACGGCCTTCCTGGCGCAGGTACAGCAGCACGCCACGGCCTTCGCGGGCGATGGCCTGCAGCGCGGCGTCCAGCTGTGAACCGCAGTCGCAACGCTGGCTGAACAGCGCATCGCCGGTCAGGCACTCGGAGTGCAGCCGCCCCAACACCGGCTCGCCGTCGGCGATATCACCCAGGCTGAGCACCACATGCTCACGGCCAGTGGCTTCGTCGAGGAAACCATGCATGGTGAAAATCGCGTAGGGGGTCGGGAGTTTGCAAGCGGCGACAAAGACGACGGGCACGTTGTGCTCCTGGGAAGTAGGAAATTTCAGTTGGGCCGATTGTATCAGCAGCCCGGCGCAGGTGCGCAGGCTGAATATCGCCGCTTAAGATCGAAAAGTTCGATGCTTATGGGGAGCGCGCGCTGCATGCACCTGGGAACAACTGCCCTGCTGATTATCAGGACGCTGGCGCGAACCCTGTGGGAGCGGCTTTAGCCGCGAAGCAGGCAACCCAGTGGATGGCACCGGCTTCGCCGGTGTTCGCGGCTAAAGCCGCTCCCACAGGGCCCGCGCCAACGGTGGAAACTACCAGCCGCCCTTAATGGGGCTGGCTGTCGGCGCTGAACGGATACGGCTGCTTCCAGCGCTCGAAGATCGGCCTCAACTCACCGCTGCGCACCAGCTCGGCCATGCGCTTGTCGAACAGCGCACTCAGGGCCTTGCCCTGCTCGCTACGGGTAAAGGCCAGGTACAGCGGCAGCTCGGCGACGTGGGTGCTGCGAAAACGCTCGGGGTGTGGCGACTGCCCAAGCACGTAGTCGACTTCGGTCTGCGCATCGATGTAGAAGTCCACCCGGTCATGCTCGAGCATCGGCAGGATGCCCTCGCGGCGCTGGACCTCACGGAAGTTGTGCACGTTGGGCAGGTAGCTGGCGTAGTCATAGCCGCGCACCCATGCCAGGCGATACTGGCCGACGTTTTCGGGCGTGGGCTGTGCCTTGCCGGCCAGGCCCAGGGCGTAGATGTGGTCCATGTCGAAGTGCCAGCGCGGGTAGAGGTTGTCGTCGTTCTCTTCCTTGTACGAGCCGACCCAGGCATCGGCCTCGCCACGCCTGACCAGGCCGACTGCACGGCTGTACGGCGCGCTTTGGGTGACGACCTTGACCCCTGCCGGCTCGAACACCTTGCGCAGCACGTCCCAGGCTACCCCGCTGCCGTCGGCGTTGGTGTAGTCGAGCCATTCCTCGCTGACCAGGCGCACCTGCGCGGGCGTCTCGCGGGCCATGGCGGCCGGGGCGACGAGCAGCATCAATGCCAGTACAACAGTCCTCACGCCCATCACAACACTCCTGTGTTTCAGGCCACCGCCCACACCAGAACCTGCATGCCCAGCCAGGCAAACACGCCGGCCAGGATATCGTCGAGCATGATCCCGAACCCGCCATGCACATGCCGGTCGACCCAGCGGATCGGCCACGGCTTGAGGATGTCGAAGAAGCGGAACATCAGGAACCCTGCGAGCAGCCACTGCCAGCCTTCCGGCACCAGCCACAGGGTGATCCACATGCCGACGATTTCGTCCCAGACAATGCCTTCATGATCGTGGACGCGCAAGTCATTGGCCACTTTGCCGCACAACCACACACCGAACAGCATGCTGATGCCCAGCAGCAGCCAGTAGCCCCAGTCGGGCAGCATCTGCCACAGCGGAATGAACGGCAGTGCCACCAGCGAGCCCCAGGTCCCGGGGGCCTTGGGCAAGGTGCCGGAGCCGAAGCCGAAGGCGATGAAGTGCCACGGGTTGCGCCAGACCGAAGGCGGAACGAACTCCGCAGGCACCTGGTTCGGGTGGTCGGTCACGGTGTCTCCCTGAAATGTTGATAGCCCCGCTGTTGCGGGGTGATGTCCCGGCCCTGCGGGTCGCGCAGCGTCACGCCCTGGCCTTGCAGCACATGGCCGATCACCTGCACGCCAGCGCCCAGGGTCGCCAGGGCCGCCTCGGGTACGGTGAACGCCAGCACGTAGTCGTCGCCACCGGTGAGCGCCGCGTGCAACGCCCCCTCATGGCCGAGCAAGGCCTGCAAAGCGCCAGACACTGGCACCTGCGCCAGGTTCACCTGCAATGCCACGCCGGACGCCTTGGCGATGTGCCCGCAATCGGCCAGCAGGCCGTCGGAGATATCCAGCGCCGCCGTGGCCAGGCCACGCAGCCGCTCGCCAAGCTGCAGTTGCGGCAGCGGCGACCAATAGTGCTCAAGCAGCGGCCCAGCCACCTCGTCGATGGCCTCGCGTTCGCCCAGCACCAACGGCAGCGCCCCGGCCGCATTGCCCAGATCACCGCCGACACACAGCAGGTCGCCCGGGCGGGCGCCACTGCGGCGCAGCGCCTGGCCGGCCGGCACCCGGCCGAACACGGTCACGGTGATGCTCAGCGGGCCACGGGTGGTGTCGCCGCCGATCAGGCTGATGCCGCAGCGCCGGGCCATGCGCCCGAGGCCGTCGGCGAAGCCTTCGAGCCAGTCGGGGCCGACCTGGGGCAAGGTGAGCGCGAGGGTGAAACCGATCGCCGTGGCGCCCATGGCCGCTAGGTCGCTGACCGCCACGGCCAGCGCACGCTGGCCGAGCAGCAAGGGGTCGCAGACTGCGGGGAAATGCACACCGGCCACGAGGGTGTCGGTGGAGATCGCCAACTGCTCGCCGGCGGGAATGTCCAGCAGGGCGCAATCGTCGCCGATGCCCAGGGCCACGCCTTCGCCGCCCTGCGCACAGGGCGCGGCGGCGAAGTAATGGCTGATCAGCTCGAACTCACCCATGGCTGGCAGGCGCGCACTCAGCGCTTGTTCGCCTTGACTTCCGCCTCACGCAGACGCGGAGCCAGCTTGTCCAGCACGCCGTTGACGAACTTGTGGCCGTCGGTGGCGCCGAACACTTTCGCCAGTTCCACGCCTTCGTTGATCACTACGCGGTACGGTACGTCGGCGCGCATGATCAGCTCCCAGGTGGACAGGCGCAGAACCGCCAGTTCGACCGGGTCGAGCTCTTCGAGCGGGGTGTCCAGGCAAGGCTTGAGTGCTTCGTCGATTTCGCTCTTCTTCGCCGGAACCCCGTGCAGGATCTCGCGGAAGTAGGCGCCGTCGATATCGGTGAAATCGTTGTCGACCCGGAACTGCGCTTCGACCTCGTTCAGCGAATGCTTGGCCATGTGCCACTGGTAGAGGGCCTGGGTGGCGAGCTTGCGGGCTTCGCGACGCTTGGCGCTCTTCGAGGGCTTGCCGGCATCCGCAGGTTTCGGATCGCGCGGGTTGAAACGATCGCTTTCGTCGCTAATCACTTGGCCTCCAACTGCGCCAGCAGGCTGACCATTTCCAGAGCGGACAGGGCAGCTTCAGCACCTTTGTTGCCGGCCTTGGTGCCGGAACGCTCGATGGCCTGTTCGATGGAGTCGACGGTCAGCACGCCGAAGGCCACCGGAACACCGAACTCCATGGACACCTGGGCCAGGCCCTTGGTGCACTCGCCCGCCACGTATTCGAAGTGCGGGGTACCGCCACGGATCACGGCGCCCAGGGCGATGATCGCGTCGTAGTTGCCTTGCTGGGCGACTTTCTGTGCCACCAGCGGGATTTCAAACGCGCCCGGGGCACGGATGATGGTGATGTCGCTTTCGCTGACGCCGTGGCGTACCAGGGCATCGACTGCACCGCTTACCAGGCTTTCGACGACGAAGCTGTTGAAGCGGCCAACCACCAAAGCATAGCGACCTTTGGGGGCGATGAAGGTACCTTCGATGGTCTTCAGGGTCATTCTTGAGTTCTCATCTTCAAGAGCGAGGCCGCGCTGTGGCGGCCTCGGGAGGGTTTTGACTCGAGTTGCAAGGCGATCAAGCCGCCTCAAGTCACTCGGAGGGCACGTATTCTACAACTTCCAGATCGAATCCGGATATCGCATTGAACTTCATTGGCGAACTCATCAGGCGCATCTTGCGCACACCGAGGTCGCGCAGGATCTGCGAGCCGGCGCCAACGGTGCTGTAGGTGGTCGGTGCCTTGGGTTGCGCATCGCCCGCGCTTTCGCGGATGTGCGCCAGCAGCACGTCGCCGTCCAGCGGGTGGCCCAGCAGCAGCACCACGCCGCTGCCGGCTTCGGCCACGGCAGCCATGGCCGCGCGCAGGCTCCAGCGGCCCGGCTGCTTGACCATCAGCAGGTCGCGCAGCGGGTCCATGTTGTGCACCCGCACCAGGGTCGGCTCTTCGGCGCAGATCTTGCCGAGGGTGAGGGCCATGTGCACGTCGCCTTCCACCGCGTCACGGTAGGTGACCAGGTTGAACTCACCCAGTTCGCTCTCGATCGGCTGCTCGGAAACCCGCTGAACGGTACGCTCGTGGATCATGCGGTAGTGGATCAGGTCGGCGATGGTGCCGATCTTCAGGCCGTGCTCGGCGGCGAACACTTCCAGCTCGGCGCGGCGCGACATGGTGCCGTCGTCGTTCATCACTTCGCAAATCACCCCGCTCGGCTCGAAACCGGCCATGCGCGCCAGGTCGCAGGCGGCTTCGGTGTGGCCGGCGCGGGCCAGGGTGCCACCGGGCTGGGCCATCAGCGGGAAGATGTGGCCAGGGCTGACGATGTCTTCGGCCTTGGCGTCCTTGGCAGCGGCGGCCTGCACGGTGCGCGCGCGGTCGGCGGCGGAGATGCCGGTGGTGACACCCTCGGCGGCCTCGATCGACACGGTGAACTTGGTGCCGAAACCGGAACCGTTGCGCGGCGCCATCAGCGGCAGCTTCAGGGTTTCGCAGCGCTCGCGGGTCATCGGCATGCAGATCAGGCCACGGGCGTGCTTGGCCATGAAGTTGATGTGCTCAGGCAGGCAGCATTCGGCCGCCATGATGATGTCGCCTTCGTTCTCGCGGTCTTCGTCATCCATGAGGATGACCATTTTGCCCTGGCGGATGTCTTCAACCAGTTCTTCGATGCTGTTGAGCGCCACGCGGCACCCCCTTCTCAATCAGGATTTCAAGAAGCCGTTGGCGGCCAGGAAGCTTTCGGTAATGCCACTGCCCTTGCTCGGCTCGGCGGCCTTGTCACCCAGCAGCAGACGCTCCAGGTAACGGGCCAGCAGGTCGACCTCAAGGTTCACCCGACGCCCTGCGCGGTAGTCGGCCATGATGGTTTCGGACAGGGTATGCGGGACGATGGTCAGCTCGAACTCGGCGCCATCGACTTCGTTGACCGTCAGGCTGGTGCCGTCGACGGTGATCGAGCCCTTGTGGGCGATGTACTTGGCCAGCTCTTTGGGTGCGCGTACGCGGAACTGGATGGCGCGGGCGTTATCGGCGCGCGAGACGATCTCGCCGACGCCGTCGACGTGGCCGCTGACCAGGTGGCCGCCCAGGCGGGTGGTGGGCGTGAGGGCCTTTTCCAGGTTGACCCGGCTGCCGGTTTTCAAGTCGACCATGGCGGTGCGCTTGAGGGTCTCGACGCTGACGTCGGCCCAGAAGCCGTCGCCGGGCAGTTCGACGGCGGTCAGGCACACGCCGTTGACGGCGATGCTGTCGCCAAGCTTGACGTCGCCCAGGTCGAGCTTGCCGGTTTCTACATAAACGCGCACGTCACCGCCCTTGGGGGTCATGCTGCGGATGGTGCCGATGGATTCGATGATGCCGGTGAACATGCTGTTCTCCTCAAAGACAGGCTGCGCGGGGCAAGCCCGGCATTATACGCCGGGGGCCGGCAGGGGGATGGCAGTGACTCGCCAGTCATCGCCGACTGCGCGCATTTCGGTGATCTTCAGCCGCGGCGCCTCGCTCATCTGCGCCAGTGGCCAGTCCAGCAGCGGGCGGGCAGCGGAGCCGAGGAAGGTGCCGGCGACGAACAGCTGGAACTCGTCGACCAGGCCCTGGCGGGCGAAGGCACCGACCAGGCCGGCACCGGCCTCCAGCAGGATTTCGTTGACGCCGCGCCCGGCCAGGGTGCGCAGCAGCGCCGGCAGGTCGATCTGGCCGTCGCTGCCGGGCAGGTTGATCAGTTCGTGGCCAGCGGCGGCATAGCGCGGATCTTCACCGGCGGCGGTGATCACCAGCGCCGGGCCGGCCTGGAAGAATGGCGCGTCCAGTGGCAGGCGCAGGCGGCCGTCGATCAACACCCGCAACGGCGGGCGCGACAAGGCCAGGGCCGTGAGCTCGGCGTCCAGGCCCAACTGCTCAGCGCGTACGGTCATCCGCGCCTGGTCCTGCAGCACACTGGCGGCGCTGGTCAGTACCACGCTGGAACGCGCGCGCAGGCGCTGCACCGCCGAGCGGGCGGCGGGGCCGGTGATCCACTGGCTTTCGCCGCTGGCCATGGCGGTGCGGCCGTCCAGGCTCATCGCCAGCTTGGCGCGAACGAACGGCAGGCCGTGCTCCATGCGTTTGAGGAAACCGGGGTTGAGGGCACGCGCTTCGGCTTCGAGCACGCCACTGGCCACTTCGATCCCGGCCTCCTGCAGGCGGCGCAGGCCATTGCCGGCCACTTGCGGGTTGGGGTCCTGCATGGCCGCCACCACCCGCGCCACGCCGGCCTTGACCAGCGCCTCGGCGCACGGCGGCGTGCGGCCATGGTGGCTGCAAGGCTCGAGGGTGACGTAGGCACAGGCGCCACGGGCGCGCTCGCCGGCCTGGCGCAGGGCGTGGACTTCGGCATGGGGCTCGCCAGCGCGCACGTGCCAGCCTTCGCCGACCACCTCGCCATCGCGCACGATCACGCAGCCTACGCGTGGGTTGGGGTGGGTGGTGTAGAGGCCCTTGCGGGCCAGTTCCACGGCCCGGGCCATGTAGTGGGCGTCGAGAATGGCGGCTTGGCTGGTCATGCTTACTCTTTGGCTGGCTCGCGGGCCAGGCGGTCGATTTCTTCGCGGAACTCGTCGAGGTCCTGGAAACGCCGGTAGACCGAGGCAAAACGGATATAGGCGACTTCGTCGAGCTTGCGCAGCTCGGCCATCACCAGCTCACCGACCACCAGTGACTTCACTTCACGCTCGCCGGTGGCGCGCAGGCGGCTCTTGATATGCGCCAGCGCCGCTTCCAGGCGCTCGACGCTGACCGGCCGCTTCTCCAGCGCGCGCTGCATGCCGGCGCGCAGCTTGTCTTCATCGAAGGGCTGGCGCGTGCCGTCCTGCTTGATCAGCCGTGGCAGGACCAGCTCGGCGGTTTCGAAGGTGGTGAAACGCTCGCCGCAGGCGACGCATTCGCGACGGCGACGAACCTGTTCGCCCTCGGCGACCAGGCGCGAGTCGATGACCTTGGTGTCGTTGGCACCGCAAAACGGACAGTGCATGGTGGCAGGCAACAAAAAAAGGGAGGGCCATGGTAGCGCATTGCACTGGCAAGACAAGCTACCATCCATGCAATTCTGCCCGCCAAGGACTACACCATGCACTATCGAGCGCTCGTCGTGCTGTGCGCCGCCGCCCTGCTCGCCGCTTGCGGCAGCGACCGACCAAAGCCTGAGCAGGCCCCCGCGCCCGTGCCGGCCAAGGTGGCGAAGAAAGCCCAGCCTCTCGGCCCGCTGCCGGCCTACCAGCGCGAGTTGAGCGGCACGCTGATGGAGATCCCCGCCGGCGCCAACGTCGAACTGGCACTGCTGGTCATCGACGAGCGGGGCCGCCCGCAACAGCTGCTGGCCAGCAGCACCCTGACCGGCACCGGCCAGGCCCTGCCCTACCAACTGCGCTTCAACCCCGAGGCCTTCCCCGCCGGGGCCCGCGTGGAGCTGCGTGGCCGTGCCAGCCAGTCCGGCCAGTTGATCATGCACCTGCCACCGGTGCGCATCGCCCAGGCCGAAACCCAGGCCACTGGCCCGCTGCGCTTCGAAAAGGCTCCGTAAATGGCACCGCACGCCCTGCAACAGGCCCTGAGCGGCCTGATCGGCGAAGCGCGCCTGGTGGTCAGCGAGCTGCCCGGGTGCGCACTGAAGCTCTGGCTGATCGACGACCAGAACATGGACCGTGAATTCAGCAGCGAGGAAACCCGGCGCATCCTCGAAGAACCGCCCTACTGGAGCTTCTGCTGGGCCAGCGGCCTGGCCATGGCGCGCTACCTGGCCGAGCGCCCGGAGTGGGTGCGCGGCAAGCGCGTGCTGGACTTCGGCGCCGGCTCCGGCATTGCCGGTATCGCTGCGGCCCGCGCGGGCGCGCTTGAGGTGGTGGCCTGCGACCTCGACCCGCTGGCCCTCGACGCCTGCCGCGCCAACGCCGCGCTCAATGGCGTGGCGCTGAACTACAGCAGCGACTTCTTCGCCGAGGCCGACCGCTTCGACCTGATCCTGGTCGCCGATGTGCTGTACGACCGCGCCAACCTGCCGTTGCTGGATGAATTTCTCAGCCGTGGCCGCCAGGCGCTGGTGGCGGATTCGCGCGTGCGCGACTTCAGCCACCCGCAATACCGCCCGCTGGGCGTGCTCGAGGCCCTGACCCTGCCGGACCTGGCCGAGCCGCACGAATTCCGCCGGGTCAGCCTGTACCACGCCAGCCGCGAGCCTTTATAGTGGGGCATTCACGTTTGCGAGAGTCACGATGAGCCAGGAAACGCAGTACATCTTCGATGCCACCGATGCCACCTTCCAGCAACTGGTCATCGAGAACTCCTTCCACAAACCCGTCCTGGTCGACTTCTGGGCCGAGTGGTGCGCGCCGTGCAAGGCGCTGATGCCGCTGCTGGCGAAGATCACCGAGGGCTACCAGGGCGAGCTGCTGCTGGCCAAGATCAACTGCGACGTCGAGCAGCAGGTGGTGGCCCAGTTCGGCATCCGCAGCCTGCCGACCGTGGTGCTGTTCAAGGACGGCCAGCCGGTCGACGGTTTTGCCGGTGCCCAGCCCGAGTCGGCCATCCGCACCATGCTCGAGCCCCATGTGCAGATGCCCGCGCCGCCAACCGCCGCGCCGCTGGAGCAGGCCAAGGCGCTGTTCGCCGAGAGCCGTTTCAGCGAGGCCGAAGCGCTGCTGCAGGTGCTGCTGGGTGAAGACAACAGCAACGCCGAGGCGCTGATCCTGTACGCCCGCTGCCTGGCCGAACGCGGAGAGCTGGGCGAGGCGCAAGTGGTGCTGGACGCAGTGAAGACCGATGAACACAAAGCAGCCCTGGCCGGCGCCAAGGCCCAGCTGACCTTCCTGCGCCAGGCCGCCAGCCTGCCGGAAGCCGCCGAGCTGAAAAGCCGCCTGGCGCAGAACCCGCAAGATGACGAGGCCAGCTACCAGCTGTGCATCCAGCAACTGGCGCGCCAGCAGTACGAAGCGGCGCTGGACGGGTTGCTCAAGCTGTTCCAGCGTAACCGTGGTTACGAGAACGGCTTGCCGCAGAAGGCGCTGCTGCAGGTGTTCGAGCTGCTGGGCAGCGATCATCCGCTGGTGGGGGTGTACCGCCGTAAACTGTCGGCGGCGATGTTCTGACCCAATAATTGGCGAGGGCTTCGACCTCGTTCGCGGGTAAACCCGCTCCCACAGGATTCAAGAACAGCGCGATCCCTGTGGGAGCGGGTTTACCCGCGAAAATGCCAGCACAGAACCTGCTGGTTCACCCCACCCAGTGATACACCGGCGCATCCACGCCGCTTTCCACCTTCACCTCACTGCTGTGCCGCAGCCGCACCAGCAGGCGCTTGCCCGCCGCCGTGCTGCCGGCGAGCCCTTCCAGGCGATCGAGCAACTCGGGCCCGCTCATCTGCCCGGCTTGGCGCAACACATCACGCGCGGCCATCCACTGCCCGTCATCCTGGCGCGGCACGGGGCTGGCACTCACCGGGGCGTTTTCGACCAGCGCAGGCTGCTCCAGCCGACGCCCCAACTGCGCCCACTCTTCCGGCGCCAGCTCGATGGTCAAATCCACCGGCCATTCACCGATCTGTCCACGAATTCTCACGCTGCCTTCCTCGTACCAGGGCTGAATGCCGTCATGCTCCCACGAACATGAAACCTGTGCCAGGCAGGCTGGCGAGGCGCAGAAAAATTGTTATAACATTACCAAATCATTCCAAACCGCCCCTGGAGCCGTTCATGCGTCGTCTGCTGCTCGCCCTGCCCTTTGCCCTGCTGCCCCTGGCCGTGGTCCATGCCCACGACGAGCATGATCATGATCACGGCACCCTCGCCGCCCACGAGCATGGCGTGGCCAAGCTCAACGTGGTGCTCGACGGCAACACCCTGGAGCTGGAACTGGACAGCCCGGCCATGAACCTGGTCGGCTTCGAGCACGCCGCCAGCACCGATGCCGACAAGGCCAAGGTCGCCGCCGCGCGCCAGCAGCTGGAACAACCGCTGAAGCTGTTCGGCCTGGCCCAGGCCGCCGGCTGCAAGGATGAAGCGCAAGAGCTGCAAAGCCCGCTGTTCGGCGACGCCGCCCATGCCGACGACGATGGCGACGCGCACGAACACGAGCACGGCCACCAGCACGCCGATGTCAACGCCCACTACCAGTTCACCTGCGCCACCCCGGCCAAGCTCGCCCAGCTCGACCTTGACCCGCTGTTCAAGACCTTCCCGCAAACCCAGAAGATCAACGTGCAACTGATCGGCCCCAACGGCCAGAAAGGCGTCGAGGCCACCGCGGCCAAGGCCGTGGTCGCGTTCTGAATGAGCCAGGCGCTGATCGAGCTGCATGACCTGGTGTTCGCCTGGCCCGGCCAGGCGCCGCTGCTGGATATCCGCGAGTTCCGCCTGGAAGCCGGCGAGGCGCTGTTCCTCAAGGGCCCCAGCGGCAGCGGCAAGACCACCCTGCTCGGCCTGCTGGGCGGGGTGAACCGCCCGGGCCAGGGGCGCATCCGGTTGCTGGGCCAGGACCTTGCCAGCTTGAGCCAGGGCGCCCGCGACCGTTTTCGGGTCGACCACACCGGGTACATCTTCCAGCAGTTCAACCTGCTGCCGTTCCTGTCGGTGCGCGAGAACGTCGAGTTGCCCTGCCGCTTCTCGAAGTCCCGTGCCGAACGCGCCAGCCAGCGCCATGGCAGCGTCGACCAGGCCGCCGCGCACCTGCTGGCGCACCTGGGTTTGCATGACGCCGGCCTGCTCGCCCGCCGTGCCGGCAGCCTGTCGATCGGCCAGCAGCAACGCGTCGCCGCCGCCCGGGCGCTGATCGGCCAGCCCGAACTGGTGATCGCCGACGAACCCACCTCGGCGCTCGATGCCGACACCCGTGAAGCCTTCATCCGCCTGCTGTTCGACGAATGCCGCGCGGCCGGCTCCAGCCTGCTGTTCGTCAGCCATGACCAGAGCCTGGCGCCGCTGTTCGACCGTCACCTGTCCCTGGCCGAACTCAACCGCGCCGCCACGCCCCGGGAGGCCTGATGTACCTGCTCCGCCTTGCCCTGGCCAGCCTGGCCAACCGCCGCTTCACCGCCCTGCTCACCGCCTTCGCCATCGCCCTGTCGGTGTGCCTGCTGCTGGCCGTCGAGCAGGTGCGCACCGAAGCCCGCGCCAGCTTCGCCAGCACCATCAGCGGTACCGACCTGATCGTCGGCGCCCGTTCGGGCTCGGTGAACCTGCTGCTGTATTCGGTGTTCCGCATCGGCAACGCCACCAACAACATTCGCTGGGACAGCTACCAGCAGTACGCCAAGGACCCACGGGTCAAGTGGGCCATCCCCATTTCCCTGGGTGACTCGCACCGCGGCTACCGGGTGATGGGCACCACCGGCGACTACTTCGCGCACTATCAGTACGGCCGCCGTCAGCACCTCGAGCTGAGCCAGGGCCGACCCTTCGCCGACGACCCCTTCGAAGTGGTGCTGGGGGCCGAAGTGGCCGACGCGCTGCATTACAAGCTCGGCGACAAACTGGTGCTGGCCCACGGTGTAGCCGCCATCAGCCTGGTCAAGCACGACGACAAGCCATTCACCGTGGTCGGCGTGCTAAAGCGTACCGGCACCCCGGTGGACCGCACCCTGCACATCAGCCTGGCCGGCATGGAGGCGATCCACATCGACTGGCACAACGGCGTGCCGGCGCGCGGTGCCGGGCGCATCAGCGCCGAGCAGGCCCGCGGCATGGACCTGCAACCGGCGGCGATCACCGCGTTCATGCTCGGCTTGAACAACAAGATCGCCACCTTCAGCCTGCAACGCGAGCTCAACGAGTACCGCAACGAGCCGCTGCTGGCGATCCTGCCCGGCGTGGCGCTGCAAGAGCTGTGGAGCCTGATGGGCACGGCCGAGCAGGCGCTGTTCGTGGTCTCGCTGTTCGTGGTGCTGACCGGGCTGATCGGCATGCTCACGGCGATCCTCACCAGCCTCAACGAACGCCGCCGGGAGATGGCCATCCTGCGTTCGGTGGGGGCCCGGCCGTGGCACATCGCCGGGTTGCTGGTACTCGAAGCACTGGCCCTGGCCGTGGCCGGGATCGCCGCCGGGCTGGGCTTGCTGTATGCCGGGATCGCCCTCGCCCAGGGCTATGTGCAGGCCAACTACGGGCTGTACCTGCCGCTGGATTGGCCGAGTGCGCATGAGTGGACGCTGCTGGGGATCATCCTCGGCGCAGCGCTGCTGATGGGCAGCGTGCCGGCCTGGCGCGCCTATCGGCAGTCGCTGGCCGATGGGCTGTCGATTCATCTTTGAGAATGACCATGCGCCTTTCAGCCAAGACCTTCGTTGCATTCAATCGCCGGCAAGCCGGCTCCCACATGAATAGCGCGACCTTCAAGGCCAACGCGATACCTGTGGGAGCCGGCTTGCCGGCGATGCAGGCAGCGCAGCCGGGCCTGCTCGCCACACTGGCCCTGGCGCTGCTGTTCATCTTGTCTCCAGCCTGGGCCGCCGAGCCCCGCGAACTGGACTGGCCCGCACTGATCCCCGAGGGCGCCCCGGTCATCCCGCCGCAACTGGCCCCGCTGCACGACCTGTCGCAGATCGGCAGTGCGCTTTCCGAATCCGCCCCTGCCGCGCGCCAGCAGGCACCCGACGCGCCGGTGGTCAAGGCGCTCAACGGCCAACAGGTGAAGCTGCCCGGCTACATCGTGCCGCTGGAGGTCAGCGAAGAGGGCCGCACCACCGAGTTCCTGCTGGTGCCCTACTACGGCGCCTGCATCCATGTGCCGCCACCGCCGTCGAACCAGATCGTGCATATCTTCAGCGAGATGGGCGTGCGCGTCGAAGACCTCTACCAGCCGTACTGGATCGAGGGGACGATGCAGGTCAAGGCCAGCAGCAGCGAGCTGGCCGATGCCGGTTACCAGATGGAAGCGGAGAAAATCTACGCCTATGAGCTGAAGTGAGCACTGACTGGGGCCAATGACACGGCTTCGTTGAGCTGGGTCAAACTTTCTGTTTAGTCAGCTTCGTACCATTGGACTACTCGATTACTCACGTCCTTTGGGAGCTTCCATGAACAAGTCCTTGCTCAGTGCCTCGCTCGTCGCGTTGGCGCTCGCAGCCCCTGTTGCCCACGCCCACCAGGCAGGTGATTTCATCATCCGCTCCGGCGCCATCACCACCGCGCCGAACGAGAACAGCGGCGACATCAAACTCGATGGCGCCAAGGTGTCGGGCACCAAGGCAACCCTGGACAGCGACACCCAACTGGGCCTGGCCTTCGCCTACATGCTGACCGACCACATCGGCCTGGAGCTGCTGGCCGCCACCCCGTTCAAGCACACCGTGGGCGTGAAGGGCCTGGGCGGCGGCCTGGACGGCAAGCTGGCCGACATCAAGCAACTGCCACCAACCCTGTCGCTGCAGTACTACCCGATGGAGGCCAGCTCCAAGTTCCAGCCTTACGCCGGCGTGGGCCTGAACTACACCCTGTTCTTCGATGAAGACCTGAGCAGCAACCGCAAGGCGCAAGGCTTCAGCAACATGAAGCTGAAGGACTCGGTGGGGCTCGCCGGCCAGCTGGGCATGGACTACATGCTCACCGAAAACCTGCTGTTCAACGCCGCGGTCTGGTACGTCGACATCGACACCAAGGCCACCATCGACGGCCCGAGCGCCCTGGGCGTGGGCAAGACCAAGGTCGACGTGGACGTCGACCCGTGGGTCTACATGGTGGGCCTGGGCTACAAGTTCTGACCCAGCACCGCCCGACAAGCCCGCTCGCCCGAGCGGGCTTTTTCATTCTGGCCCAGCCGCCACAGGTGCACCCAGTACCCCAGGGCCAGGCCACTGATGCCGGCCCCCAGCCCGCACACCGCGCCCCAGCCCCACTGCCCGTAGACCCAGGTCGCGGCCACCGCACCCAGCCCGCTGCCCAGCGAGTAACAGCACATGTAGGCGCCGATCAGGCGGCTGGCCATCTCGCCACGCCCGGCCAGCAGCAGGCTCTGGTTGGTCACATGCACCGCCTGTACGGCGAAGTCCAGCAGCAGCACGCCCAGCAGCAGCGCCAGCAACGAGTGCTCGAGCAGGGCAATCGGCAACCATGACAGCACCAGCAACCCCAGCGCCAGGCCGGTGGTCTGCTGCCCTTGCCCACGGTCGGCCAGGCGCCCGGCCCGTGCGGCCGCCAGGGCACCGGCAACCCCCGCCAGGCCGAACAGGCCGACCTGGGTATGGTCCAGCGCCAGCGGCGCGGCGCTCAGAGGCAGCACCATGGCACTCCACAGCACACTGAAGGCGGCAAAGATCAGCAGGGCGAAGATGCCCCGCTGACGCAACAGCCGGTCGTGGCGGTACAGCGCGAACACCGAACCCAGCAGGGCCAGATACCCCTGTCGCACGCCGCGCGAGGGCGCCTCGGGCAAACGCCAGCCGAGCAACAGCGCCATCAGCAAGGCAAGGCCCGCCGCCACGCAATAAACCGTACGCCAACCCGACAGGTCGGCCACCAACCCCGAGGCCAGGCGTGCCAGCAGGATACCCAGCACCACACCACTGGTGACCGTGCCCACCGCTTGCCCCTGCTGCGCGGGCGTGGCCAGTGTGGCGGCGTGGGCCACCATCACCTGCACCACCACCGCCATCAGCCCGACCATGCCCATGGCCGCCAGCAGCATTGCCCAGTCAAGGCTCGACGCCACCGCCAGCAGGGCAACAGCCGCCAGCACCAGTTGCGTGAGGATCAGCCGCTTGCGAGCGAACAGGTCACCCAGCGGCACGATCAACAGCAACCCCGCGGCATACCCGGCCTGGGTCGCGCCAACCACCAGGCCGACCTGCGCCTGGGCGATACCCAGGCTGCCGGCCATGGACTCCAGCAGCGGCTGGGACAGATACACGCTGGCCACCGCAAGGCCGCAGGCGAGCGCCAGCAGCAGCGTCAGGCCGCGGGTCAATGGCGGCGGTACAGATGAGGCAGATGGCATTGCACAGTCCTCGGCAGATTCCGGTTTCGTTTTGAAACCACAACTGGATTTCTAGCAAATGTGGTTTTAATCTGCAACCAACATTGATCAGGAATGGCCCATGCTCGACGACAACAACCAGCAATGCCCCGTGGCCCGCGCACTGGAAGTGCTCGGCGATCGCTGGGCGCTGATGATCCTGCGCGATGCCTTCGATGGCCTGCGCCGCTTCAGCGAATGGCAGAAGAACCTGGGGCTGGCGAAGAACATCCTTGCCACGCGCCTGAAGTTGCTGGTCGAGGCCGGCCTGCTGGCGCAACAGCCCGCCTCCGATGGCAGTGCTTACAAGGAATACGTGCTGACCGAGCAGGGGCGCGCGGTGTTTCCGATCGTGATCGGCTTGCGCCAGTGGGGGGAGCGGTATCTGTTCACGGAAGGGGAATCACGCTCGCAGCTGGTCGATGAGCGCGGCCAGGGGCTGGAGACGCTGCAGGTGCGGGCTGAGGATGGGCGAGTGGTGGAACCGGAGCGGTGCCAGCGGCAGTTGGTTCGGCATGGGTGATGGCCTGTGAGGCGATCCCCACGCAATGGACTTGAACGTCCGCTCTAGGAGCAACTGTCTTGTACTGCCTGCGTTTAACTCATCGCAGGCTGCACCCTCACAGTTACAACGCTTGCCGTCAAAGCGGCGCGTGTCCTGTGGGAGCGGGTTTACCCGCGAACACCGGCAGAGCCGGTGCCATCCACCGCGCCGCCTGCTTCGCGGGTAAACCCGCTCCCACAAGAATTACGCTGCCCCTGTTGCCGCCGGCCTCAGGCCTTGCCGAGCAACCGTGCCACGCCTTCAACGAAGGGCGTTGGCTCGGGGAAGTCGAAGCGCGCCAGCAGCCGCGCATTGTCCGCCCGCGAATGGCGGATATCCCCGGAACGCGCCGGGCCGTGGCTGATCGCCGGCAGGCTGCCGATCACCTGTTCCAGGGCCTTGAGCAACTGGTTCAGCGAAGTCGCCTGGTTAAGGCCGATGTTCACCGCGCCCTCTTCCACTGCTGGCTGCTCCAGCGCCTGGACCATCACCTGGACCAGGTCACCGACATACAGGAAATCACGGGTCTGCTCGCCATCGCCGAACACCATAATGGGTTTGCCGCTGGTGGCACGCTCGCAGAAGATGCTGATGACCCCGGAATACGGCGAGGACGGGTCCTGGCGCGGGCCGAAGATATTGAAGAAGCGGAATACCACCGGCTCCAGGCCGTGCTGGCGACGGTAGAAATCCAGGTATTGCTCGCTGGCCAGCTTGTCCACCGCGTACGGGGTCAGCGGTGCCTTGGGCGTGTCTTCGGCGATGGACTGGCCTTCGCCATTGTTGCCGTACACCGCCGCGCTGGAGGCAAACAGCACCCGGCGCACGCCATGCTGGCGCATCGCTTCACAGACGTTGAGCGTGCCGATGAAATTGCTTTGGTGGGTTTTTACCGGGTCCTCGACCGATGCCTGCACCGAGGCTACCGCAGCCAGGTGCACCACGGCCTGGCAACCGGCGGCCGCACGCGCGACCAGCGCCGCATCGGCGACATCGCCCTCGATCAGTTCCAACTGCGGGTGACCGAGTTGCAGGTTGCTGCGCTTGCCGGTGGACAGGTCATCGAGAATGCGTACCGCGTAGCCTTTTTCCAGCAGCGCTTCGCACAGGTGGGAGCCAATGAAGCCGGCACCGCCGGTGATCAGGATGGGGGCATCAGCCATGTCGGTAGAAACGGTCCAGTAGGGGCGGCAAGCCGGCACGCCAGGCGCGCGGCTTGATACCGAAGGTGTGAAGGATCTTCTTGCAGGCCAGCACCGCATGCTGCGGCTCTTCGCTGGCATCCGGGCGCGCGGCATGGGCCTGGGCGGTCGGTTGCTGCACGGCCAGCTTGTGCCACTGCGCGGCTTCGCCGAGGATCGCCTGGCCCAGCGCCAGCGGCGTGGTGGCCTCGTTGCCGGCGTAGTGGTAGGTGCCCCACAGCGGCGCCTTGCAGTCGAGCTGCTTGAGCACCGAGAGGATGACCCGCGCGGCGTCATCCACCGGCGTCGGGTTGCCGCGCCGGTCATCGGCCAGCAGCAGCTCCTGGGGTTGTTCGGCACGGGTCAGGAAACGCCCGAGCGCACCGTCGCGGCTTTCGTCGAGCAGCCAGCCGAAGCGCAGCAGCACATGCTGCGGGCAGGTGGCGCGCACGCTCTGCTCGATGCGCCACAGGGCCTGGCCGCGCAGGCCGAGCGGTACCGGCTCGTCCTTCTCGCTGTAGGCCGTGGCGCGCGAGCCATCGAACACCCGGTAGCTGGAAGGCTGCACCAGGACCATTTCGTGGTGCTGGCACAGTTCGGCGAGCCGCTCCACCGCACGCTCCTGCTGGGCCAGGCGCTGTTCGCTGACCGACTCGGCCTGGAACCAGTCGAAGTAATAGGCAAGGTTGACCACCGCGTCGGGGCGGTGCTCGTCGAGCAACAGGGTCAGGCTGGCCGGGGCCCAGCCGCTTTCCGGGGGGCGCGGTGCCAGGAAGGCGATGTCTTCCTCGGCGCCAAGACGAATCAATGCTTGCCCGAGGGCATTGCCTCCACCCAACAGCATCAGGCGCATACGCATAGGGTCAACAAGTCCGCTCAGATCGATGGAGGAAAGGGGCATTTTGCGGTTTCCGTGGGGCGAAGTCCAACCTGGGCCTGTCATACATGCGTTTTCCCTGCCTTGCTCAGCCCTACTGCCTTTACAAACCCAGGAAACGACTGACTAGCGAACGGGAACAGTCTGGCTTTTGAAAGGTGAGGAAAGTAGATCCAATAGCCGCCGTGCCTTATCGCCGGTACCGACGGGCAAAATGTTTCAGCACACCCTCAACAACATGGAACGTAGCTCATGAAAGACTTGGAAGTCGCCTACCTGCAATTCAACCCGGCTCAGGCGTTGGCATTGACCGGTTTCAGCCAGGAACTCGCAAACTCAGGGGGGCCGCAGGCCTGCGGCGTTGCCCAGAAGGCCAATGAATATGCCGAAGCGCTGAGGGCAACCCTTACGCCTGACCAGCGAACTACCCTTCAGCGCTTTACCGAAGGCCACTTGTCGGCCCTCCTGTTCTCACAGATGCATAGCCCTGACGATCCGCTGCCCGAATACCTGCCTTGTCAAAGTGAGCTGGAACAGGATCAGTGCACTCTGTATCTCGCGTCGCGCAACCAATTGCTGCTGGCGCTTGCACGCTATCGTGCATTCGCCTTCGATATCGACAACGATGGCAAGCACGTGCGTCTAGTTGCCAACTTCAAAGGTGGCGGAACTACACAACGTCCCGACGAGGACAGACGAAGGTCCGTCGAACTCAGCTCGCATTCTGGCCTACGGCTGGGTGCGCACACCGAAGCGCCCTATAACTGTTCGGTGATAGCCCACGGCGGGCACTCTCCCGCGCCATCAGCGCTGATTCTCACTGCACGGTGGAACCCTGCGCAGGAACCGACCCACATCATCCCCATGGCCGGCATTATCGAAAGACTAGGGGGGCTGCATGCCTTGGCCTTGACCTCCTGCTCCTTCGATTTCACCCGTAGCGAATGCTTCGTCAGTGGCCAAGGGCAGGCTGGCAAAGCCGTCCCCATCCTGCAATTCGATGCCAACGGCGGCTTCAGCCTGCGCTACAACGCCTACCGCTTTTCACTCAACGATCACGCCAGCCAAGCCGCCGAGCGAGCGCTCGATGCCTTCCAGGCATTGCTCATGCAAGCGCAGCCCCTCCCCTTCGTACTGCAAGCCGACAAGGCGCTGCTGATCAACAACTGTCGAGCCTTGCATGGCCGAGACACCGTCATGGACAACCGCCGCCTGCTGGTACGCCTGTTCGGCTACTCCCCTTTCGCGCGCCCGTTGATCATCAGCGACGACCCGTTGCTGGTACGCGGCTGAGCTGGAGCTTCCCCATGCTGGAAAATTTCACGCAGGCGATAAATATTGAAATGCTGCTTCTGCTGGCCGCTGTCGCATTGCTGGCCGGTTTTTTCGACGCGATTGCCGGTGGTGGCGGCCTGTTGACCTTACCTGTGTTGTTCATCGCCGGTATCGACCCCCTGGCGGCCATCGCAACCAATAAGTTCCAAGCCACTTCGGCGACCGTTTCTGCAACCGTAGCCTTTGCCCGCAAAGGCATGATCGACTGGCACGGCGGCCTGCCCATGGCGCTTATGGCATTCATTGGCGGCGCCCTGGGCGCGCTATCAATCAGCTTGATTCCCCACGACCTGCTGCAGGCCTGCGTCCCTGTTCTGCTGATCTTGGTCGCTGCCTGGTTTGCCTTCAGCCCCAAACCGCGAGAGCAGGAGCGCAAGGCGAAAGTGTCGCTGCGCCTGTTCTGCCTGGGCGTGGCGCCGTTGATTGGCTTCTATGACGGGGTATTCGGCCCTGGGGTTGGTTCGTTTTTCATGCTTGCTTGTGTGCTCCTGCTCGGGCAGCACTTGATGCGCGCGGTGTGCACCAGCAAACTGCTGAACGCTGCGTGTAATCTGGGTGCGTTATCAGTGTTCGCTCTTGGCGGCGCGATCATCTGGCCACTGGCACTGACGATGGCTATTGCAGCCTTTACCGGCGCACAACTGGGCGCCCGCTGCGCCGTGCGCTTTGGGCCCCGGCTGATCAGGCCGCTGCTGGTCAGCGTCTGCTGCATCATGGCGCTCAAACTACTGGCCAGTGCTGATAACCCGCTCGGCGAATGGGTAAGCAGTCAGTTTTCATAGGAGCAAGAGATGGACCTCGGGGTGACCACCGCGCAACGCGCCCTCTGGCAGTACGACGAACCCGCCCCCGGCGCCGAGCGCTTCATTGACGAAGCCTTCGACGGTTATCGCCAGCAGGCCCGCCTGCTGTTGCCGGACAGCGAACGAGCGCCACCGGTGTTCGTGGTCGGCGGCGCCCGTTCGGACTTCACTCGGCTCAACCCGCTGCTGTACCGCCTGCAGCAGCAGGGCATCGGCTCGCTGACCGGCAACCTGTCCGGCCACAGCCTGGCCAGCGAACCGGGGGCAAAGGATGCCTCGCTGGCCAGCAACCTGCAGGAAGCCTTGCGCTTCCACCAGCATCTGGACAGCCGCAGCGACACCCTGATCGGCCACAGCCTGGGCGGCGCCATCGCCCTCAAGCTGGCGGCGCAGCGCCCGAGTGTGCGAAAGCTGGTGTTGATCTGCCCGGCGGTATACCCCGACGCTGCCCACAACGCGCCCTTCGGTCCAGCGTTCAGCGCGGCGATCCGCCAGCCCTTCGCTTTTCTTGACTGCGACAGTTATGCCTTCCTGCGCCAGTTCCAAGGCCGCGTGCTGCTGGTGATCGGTGAATACGACGGGCTCAACTCACGGGTGCACGGCCAGGGGGCCGGGACGTCGGCGGGGTTGCGGCGGATGGCGGGTGTCGAGCGTTACAGCCCGATCCCCGAGGAAGTTACCCACAGCCTGCTGCGTTCTGTGCCGGCGCCGCACGTGGAGTGCCTGATGCTCACCGACTGCGACCATGGCATTGCCGCCCACCTGCGTGACCGACCGGAGGTGGCGGATCAGGTGGCGCAGGCGGTGGGGGCGTTCATTCTGGGGTGAATTCGCCTGACGCCTGCGGCCCTGTGGGAGCGGCGATTCGCCGCTGCGATTTACCCGCGAAGGCGCCGTTGGTTTTACCTCAGCATTCGCGGGTAAACCCGCTCCCACAGGGATCGTGCCGAACTCAAGACCTGCACTCTGCCTGTGGGAGCGGGTTTACCCGCGAACACCGGCAGAGCCGGTGCCATCCATCGCGCCGCCTGCTTCGTGGTGGTCCGGCACTCCGGTAAACCCGCTCCCACAACCTGTCACTCGATCTCGAACAGGCCGTTGCTGATCGAACCCGCGCTCAGCCGGTCGCGGATATCGTCGTCGATGCGCGGGTCATCCGGGCGATAAAGGCGTACCTGGCGGAAGGCGTTGATCCGGTTGATCTCCTCGCCCAGGTACTCCCAGACCACGCGGGTGCACGCCGGGTTGCGCCGGTCGCCGCTGGACACGCCGGTTTTCAGGCCATTGAGGCGGGTGATGCGGCTCTTGAAACTGGGAATGAGGATGGTCTGGCTCATCTCGTTCAAGGTCAGCGACTCGTAGTCGACCAGGAACAGGCGGTCCTGCAACTGGAACGCCGCCCCCAGGTAGCGGCAGCGCACCTCGGCATGGGGGTCGGTGGCGCTGCTGCGCTCCTGGCGCTCCTGGCGTTCGAACAGGTAGCGCTCACGCTCTTCGCGCAGGTGCACCAGCGACACCAGGATCAAGCCCGGCACCGACATGCAGTTGGAGTATTCGAAGTAGTAACCGCAGTAGCGCGTCAGGTTGACGACATGGTCGTTGAGCGGCTTGAACAGCTCACTGATCGGGTTGTTCTGCTGCGCGGCGGGGTTGCGCGCGCCGATCAGGCGGGCGAACTGCTCGGGCGGCAAACCCAGCTCGTAATCCTCTACGCCGAAGAAGTCACCGATCCGTTTGAGGTTGTACGGCGTCGGCCGGCTTTGCCCGCTCAGGTACTTGTTGAACTGCCCGCGGTTGATCGACAGCTGCCGGCAAACCTCCGAGATAGAGCGGTAGTGGCTGCAGGCCAATTTAAGGTTGTCAGCGAAGTGATCGCCCATGATGCCGGGGTCCAGATGATGCGAGTGATGCAATTCTAGCATCAAGTCGCACCAAAACAGAGCAACCCGCGAAATTGTAACCACAGTTGTCATGACCCACCCTGCGCCCCAATCAATCGCGGTGCGCCTGCCGTCCGCAGATTTTCCACACGAACAATAAGAATCGAGGTCATTTCAAAATGCTCGAAGCACTCAACGATTTCCTCTCGGGGAAGCTCCTCATCGTGCTGATCGTCGGTCTCGGCAGCTACTTCACCATCCGCTCGCGGTTCGTGCAGTTCCGCCACTTCGGCCACATGTTCGGTGTGTTCAAGGAATCCCTGCGTGGCCAGGCAGGCCAGCTGAGCTCGTTCCAGGCCCTGATGCTGAGCCTGGCCGGCCGCGTCGGCGCCGGTAACATCGCCGGTGTCGGTATCGCCGTGACCCTCGGCGGCCCAGGCGCCGTGTTCTGGATGTGGGTCACCGCACTGGTGGGCATGTCCAGCAGCTTCTTCGAATGCACCCTGGCCCAGGTCTACAAGCGCGCCGACGGCGACGGCCTGTACCGCGGCGGCCCGGCGTACTACATCCAGCACGGCCTGAAGCGCAAGAGCATGGCGATCGTGTTCTCGATCCTGCTGCTGGTCACCTACGGCTTCGCCTTCATCGGCCTGCAGTCGTACACCGTGACCCACTCGCTGCAGAACGCCTTTGCTTTCGACCCACGCCAGACCGGTATCGTCCTGGCCGTGCTGCTGGCCATCACCTTCATCGGCGGCATCAAGCGCATCGCCGCGGTGTCCGACCTGCTGGTACCGATCAAGACCCTGGCCTACATCGGTGTGACCCTGTACGTGATCGGCACCCAGATCGAACACGTGCCGGCCATGCTGGAAACCATCTTCAAGAGCGCCTTCGGCCTTGACCCTGCGTTCGCCGGCCTGCTCGGCAGCGCCATCGTCATGGGCGTGAAGCGTGGCGTGTTCGCCAACGAAGCGGGCCTGGGCAGTGCGCCGAACGTCGCCGCCGTGGCCGCGGTGAAACACCCTGGCGCCCAGGGCGTGGTCCAGGCCTTCAGCGTGTTCCTCGACACCTTCGTGATCTGCACCTGCACCGCGCTGCTGATCCTGCTGTCGGGCTTCTACACCCCAGGCTTCGAAGGTGACGGCATCGTCCTGACCCAGAACTCGCTGGCCGCCGTGGTGGGTGACTGGGGCCGCATCTTCGTCAGCGTCGCACTGTCGCTGTTCGTGTTCACCTGCATCCTCTACAACTACTACCTGGGCGAGAACAGCCTGCAGTTCCTGACCCGCAACCGCGCCGTGCTGATGGCGTTCCGCGGCCTGGTGCTGGCGCTGGTGGTCTGGGGTTCGATGCAGGACCTGTCGACCGTGTTCGCCTTCGCCGACATCACCATGACCTGCCTGGCGTTCGTCAACCTGGTGGCCCTGGCCCTGCTGTTCAAGGTCGGCCTGCGGGTGATGCGCGACTACGACGAGCAGCGCAAGGCTGGCATCAAGCAGCCGGTGTTCGACTCGAGCAAGTTCACCGACCTGGACCTGGACCGTGCCGCCTGGCCGGCCAATCCGCAGGCTGAAACAGCCGCTGACAATCGCGCTGCCCAAGCGCAAACCCAGCGCTGATATTCTCCCCTGCCCCAGCCGCCCCGTCCGTGGGCGGCTGACTCTTTCTTCGTCTTCGGGCCCCCTCGCCGGCAAGCCGGCTCCCACAGGGGATCGCGCTGCCTCGGGCATACGCTGCGACAGGGCCTGACATCGCTACGGAAAGTTCCAATGCGTGCAGTCAAGAATCTCCTCGTCCTCTACACCGGTGGCACCATCGGCATGTTGCAGTCCGCCGAAGGCCTGGCGCCAGCCGGCGGCTTCGACGCACGCATGCGCGAGCACTTTGCCGCTTGCGCCGATGCCCCCCAGTTGCCCTGGACCCTGCGTGAACTGAACCCGCTGATCGACAGCGCCAACATGCAACAGGCCAACTGGCTGGCAATGCGCGATGCCATCGTCGAGGCGGTCGAGCAGCAGGGCCACGACGGCGTGCTGGTGCTGCACGGCACCGACACCCTGGCCTATAGCGCCGCGGCCCTGTCGTTCCTGCTGCTGGGCCTGCCGGTGCCGGTCCTGCTGACCGGCTCGATGCTGCCGGCCGGCGCGCCGGACAGCGATGCCTGGGCCAACCTGATCGGCGCCCTGCGCCTGTTCGAAAGCGGCCTGGAAGACGGCGTGCAGCTGTACTTTCACGGCCAGCTGCTGCACGGCTGCCGTGCGTCGAAGCTGCGCAGCGAGGCGTTCGACGCCTTCACTGCGCTGCCCCGCCATCGCGAGGGCGAGCGAGCTGCGGCGATCCCGGCGGTGCTGGGTTATCGCCAGCCACGCCAACCGGTCAACCTGGCGGTGCTGCCGGTGTTCCCCGGCCTGGGCGCCGAGCACCTGCGCGGCCTGCTCGGCAGTGGTATCCAGGGTCTGGTGCTGGAGTGCTATGGCAGCGGTACCGGGCCGTCCGACGACCAGGCGCTGCTCGACGTGCTGCATGACGCCCGCCAGGGCGGCGTGATGATCGTCGCCATCAGCCAGTGCCCGGAAGGTTCGGTGGTGTTCGATACCTATGCCGCCGGTAGCCGCCTGCGCGATACCGGGCTGGTGAGTGGCGGTGGCATGACCCGTGAGGCGGCGCTGGGCAAGTTGTTTGCGCTGCTGGGGGCGGGGCTGGATGCCGATGCGGCCGAGCACTGGTTTGCACTGGACCTGTGCGGGGAGCGCGCGTAAACGCGTAGGCCGTCAGTACGTCATCGCGGGGCAAGCCCGCTCCCACGGTCACTGCTCGTGGGAGCGGGCTTGCCCCGCGATCGTTTGTACAGCTGGAAAAGTGGCGGAAGGCAGCGGGAGTCGAACCTGCCCGGGAACGGATGCCGTCCCCAACCGGGTTTGAAGCCCGGCCGCGCCACCGGGCGCGATTGCCTTCCTTGGATCGTTCAGTGCTCGGCCTGCTGTTGGGCCAGGGCACTGTCGGTACGGATGTGACGCTGGTCGCCGACCCTGCGGGTCAGGCCGATGCGGTCGAAGTATTCGAGTATCTGCACACTGCGCTTGCGACCGATGCCCAACCTGTCGCGAAACGCGGCGACCTGTACTATCGGCGATCCCGCCGCCAGCTGCAACAGCAGCTCTGCCATGCGCCTTAGCGTGTCCTGCGGGTAGAACAGGTCACGCACCACCTGGTGCACCATGCCCAGCCTTGCCAACTTGCGCAGCAACAGCCGCACTTCGGCCTCTTCGCGTTGCAGTTCCCCGGCCAGGGTCCTGACCCAGGGTGGATCGTACTCGCCCGCCAGCAGGCGCGGTTGCAAGCGCGCCCACAAGGCCGCATCGGCATCGCTCAACTGGACCTGGTGATCCGGCAAGTGCAGCCAGGGCCCACTGCTGCCG
Source organism: Pseudomonas sp. ES1 (assembly GCF_050586605.1). NCBI lineage: Bacteria > Pseudomonadati > Pseudomonadota > Gammaproteobacteria > Pseudomonadales > Pseudomonadaceae > Pseudomonas > Pseudomonas sp. ES1. The sequence continues at coordinate 85,580 of NZ_JBOBDM010000011.1, forward strand.
ATCGCGCCGTCACCGAGCAGCTCATCCAGCAAGCTGACGAACGCCGGGCGCTCCAGCGGCAAGGCGCAGAAGCGGCGCAGCCGGTCACGGTCGGGGCCGAGCTGGTCGGGCTCCTGCTCGTGGAACTGCGCCAGGCGCGCCAGCAGCTGTTGCTTGAGTGCCTGCCATTGCGCACGGGCGAACAACAGCTGGCCCTGGCGCGTGGCGATCACCACTACGTGGTCTGGCAACTGCCAGGTTTCACGGCGGCGGTTGAACTGGCGCTCCAGGCGCTGCGGATCTAGCCCACCGGGGGCGGTTTCGAGCAGCGCGGGCAAGGCCTGCTCCAGCTCGATGGCATCACGCAGCACCTGCAACTGGCGCAAACGCACGTCACTGCGGCGTTGCCGGCTTGGGGCGAACGGGTCGAGCACCCGGCCGCCACCCAGCGTGCGTTGGGCGCGCTGGTCGCGCAGCACCAGGCGATCACCGTGCACCGCCTGCAAGGGGGCATTGAGCAGCAACTGGGCGAACATGCGCTCGCCAGCGCCCAGCTTTTCACCTTCCAGCAGCGCCACCCGGGCCGTCACGTCCTGGGTGCCGAGGTGCACGTGCACCGCACTGAAATGTTCGAAGGTGCGGGTTTCCGTGGGTAGCAGGGCCAGTTCGATATCGACCCGCACACTGGGCGCATGCAGCCACTCGGGCAGCAACCAATCGCCACGATGCACCTGCTCGATCGCCAGGCGTTCGCCGGTGATGTTCAGCGCCACCCGCTGCCCGGCTTCGGCTATCAGCGCAGCCTGGTTCTGTGCGTGCAATCCGCGCACCCGCACCGGTTTGCCGGCCTTGCCCAGCAGCAGTGTGTCACCGGCGCTGACCTGCCCGGCCAACGCCGTACCCGTGACCACGATGCCCGCGCCGGACACCGCGAAGACGCGGTCCACGGCCAGCCGAAAGCCCCCTCGCGCACTGCGCCGATGAACCTGTCGTTCAGCGACGAGCAATGCCTCGCGCAACGCCTCGACCCCTTCGCCGCTCAAGCTCGAAACCGGGAACTGCAACGCCCCCGCATAGGGCCCGGGCGCCAGCAGTTCGGCAACCTGCGCCTGCACCTCGAGCAGCCGCGCCGGCTCGACCCGGTCGCACTTGCTGATCACCACCAGCGCCTGGGCAATGCCCAGCAACTCGATGATCGCCAGGTGCTCGCGGGTCTGCGGCATGACGCCGTCGTCGGCGGCCACCACCAGCAGCACCAGGTCGATGCCGTGGGCGCCGGCCAGCATGTTGTGGATAAAGCGCTCATGCCCGGGCACATCGATGAAGCCGGTCAGCGGCGCACCCTCGGCCAGCGCCGCGTAGCGGTAGCCGAGGTCGATGGTCATGCCCCGCGCTCGCTCCTCCTGGCGGGTGTCGCCGGCCTGGCCGGTCAGGGCTTGCAGCAGCGCGGTCTTGCCATGGTCGATATGCCCGGCGGTGCCGACGATCACTGTACCGGCCCCAGTTGCAGCGCCGGCAGTTGCGCCAGCCACTGAGGCTCGTCATCGAGCTGCCGCAGGTCGAGCCACAGGGCATCGTCGTCGATGCGGCCGAGCACCGGCACCGGCAAATCGCGCAGGGCCCGCTCCAGCACGTGCAGGCTGCGGCCACGCAGCTTCTTCGACACCTGCGGGCGCAGGCACAGGGCGGCACTGGGCAGGCGCGCCACGGGCTGGCTGCCGCTGCCGATCATGCCCAGGGCCGGCTCCACGGTAACGGCCCATTGCTCACCCAGGTGGGCCCTGAGGTCGGGGGCCAGGCGCAGTGCCTGGGCCTGGATTTCAGCCTGGCTGCGGGTCAGCAGGCGCAAGCTGGGCAGGCGTTCAGCCAGGCGGTCGGGGTTGCGGTACAGCGCCAGCACCGCTTCCAGCGCGGCGAGGGTGATCTTGTCCACACGCAGGGCGCGCTTGAGCGGGTTCTTCTTGATCTTCGCGATCAGGTCCTTGCGCCCGACGATGATCCCCGCCTGTGGGCCACCGAGCAGCTTGTCGCCGCTGAAGGTGACGATATCGGCGCCGTCGGCCAGGGCCTGGCGCACCGTCGGTTCGGCCGGCAGGCCCCAGCGGGTGAGGTCGAGCAGGCTGCCGCTGCCCAGGTCTTCGAGCAACGGCAACTGGTGTGCGTGGGCAATGCTTGCCAGCTCGGCGGTAGGCACCTGGGTGGTGAAACCCTGAATGCTGTAGTTGCTGCAGTGCACGCGCATCAGCAGCCCGGTGCGCGGGTTGATCGCGCCTTCGTAGTCGCGGGCATGGGTGCGGTTGGTGGTGCCGATCTCGTGCAGCTTCACGCCGGCGCGGGCCATGATGTCGGGGATGCGGAAGGCGCCGCCGATCTCGATCAGCTCGCCGCGGGAGATGATGCCCTCCTTGCGCGCGCCCAGGCTGTTGAGCGCCAACAGCACGGCGGCGGCATTGTTGTTGACCACGGTGACGGCTTCGGCGCCGGTCAGCTCGCGGATCAGGCCTTCGATCAGGTCGTCGCGGTCGCCGCGCTTGCCGGTGGCCAGGTCGAATTCCAGGTTAAGCGGGTAACGGGCGGCGGTCTGCATGGCCTCGACGGCTTCTTCGGGCAGTAATGCCCGGCCCAGGTTGGTGTGCAGTACCGTGCCGGTGAGGTTGAACACCCGACGAACCTGGCTGCGTTGCTGGATGGCCAGGCGTTCGCCGGCGCGGCCCAGGAGGACTTCGGCGGTCAGTTCGGTGGCATTCAGTTGGCCGAGACGAGCAGGCTCGCGCAGGTCGTCGAGCAGTTGGCGCAGGGTGGCCAGCGTGGCGTCACGGCCGTGGCGGTCGATCAGTGGGGCGCAGGCAGGGTGGCGCAGCAGGGTGTCGATGGAGGGCAGACGTGGGGTGGAGCTGGCGAGGGTTGAAGACATTCAGGTACTACCTTGAACTGATCCGTTGTCCTTTCTGGCCCATTCGCGGGTAAACCCGCTCCCACAGGTACAGCACCGGCCATGATGCCAGCGCAACTCCTGTGGGAGCGGGTTTACCCGCGAAAAGGGCGGCTCGGTACTGCAGTGTAGACACTCACTCCCCACCCGGCGCCAGCAGCAGGTTCGGCGCCAGGCGATGGAACCCCTCCTCGTCCAGGCGGATGTCCAGCGCCAGGCTCGCCAGGTCGTCGGCCAGCGCTTCGGCGGCGGCGTCGTTCTCCAGGTAGCTCTGCTTCAAATAGCTCTGGCACCCCGGGCAACATTCGGCGCGCAGCGGCGCCTTGCCGGCGGCGTAGCGGTCGTCTTCGAAGTGGCTGTAGTGCAAGTCCTTGCTCGACTCGCAATACACGCACTTGACCCGCACCACATGCCATTCACAGGCACACAGCGAACAGGCCAGGTAGCGCAGGCCGTTGTGCTTGCCGCGGTTGCGCACCACCCCGGCCATGGCCGGCGAACCGCAGGCCGGGCATTGCGCCAGGCTGCCAGCGGGCTTGAGCTCGGGTTCGGGCAGCGCCAGCAACCAGCTCGACCAGGCCGCCTGCAACGCGGCGCCGATGAAGGGCACCAGCGCCGCCGGCAGCCCATCGTACTGGCCACCCAGCAAGGCGATGCCCCAGCCTTTGCGCTGGCTGTCGTCAGCCTCGCGCAGGGTTTGCAGCGCATCGGCCAAGGGGCCCTCGGCGTCGACCTTGAAATGCTCGAGCAGTGCCTGCAACCACGGCAGCCACGGCCCTTCGCGCACCAGGCTGTCAGCCGCCAGCGGCGGCAAGCCATGGCTTATGCACAGGCGCTGACGCTCTGCCGCCACCGGCAAGGCGCCGGGCGGGTTATCCACAAGCAACTGCTGGATCCGACAAAGCTGCGCAACCCATTGCAGGTACTCACCCAGGGCGTTGCCCTCGGCCAGGTACTGCAACCGCGCGGCCCGCAGTTCGAACAGGTTGGCGGGGGGCAGGTGCAGAAACGGCGGCATCACTGCCGACGCTTCGATCTGCCCGGGTTCGAGAATCGTGCTCAAACGGTCATCCTTCCTTACGGCCGTGATTGCTCGGCGTCTTGTCGCCGGTCACATCGCGGTACCAGAGTTCATGGTGCTTGCGTGCCCAGGCGCGGCTGACCCAGCCATGCAGCATGGCGCCGATCGAGCCCTTGATCCAGATCCCGGCATAGATATGCACGATGATGCTGAGGATCAGCACGAACGCCGCCAGGGCATGCAGCAGGGCCGACAGGCGTATGACGTCGATGCCGAACCAGTGGCTGAAGTACGCCCGCCAGATCACCACGCCGCTGATCAACAGCACCAGCATGCAGGCCAGCAGGGTCCAGAACAGCAGCTTCTGCCCGGCGTTGTACTTGCCCACCGGCGGTACGCCCTCTTCCTGGTTGAGCATCACCCGGTCGACGCGGCGCAGCCACAGGCGGTCGTTGGCGGTGATGAAGTTGGCGCGCCAGAAGCGCAGCACCAGCCCGATGAAGAACACGAACATCGCCACGCCGATGAACGGGTGCAGGATCCGCGTCCACGGCCCGCCGCCGAACAGGTGGCTGAGCCAGAACAGCGCCGGGTGGAACAGCGCCAGCCCCGACAGGCCGGCCAGCACGAACAGGATCGCCACCACCCAGTGGTTGCTGCGTTCGTTGGCGTTGTAGCGCAGGATCGGTTTGTCGTCGTTCATGGCCGCTGCTCCCCTTGGCCGCCGGGGCGGTTCGGATCATAGACATGCACCGCCGGATCCACCTGATGGACCGTGTTATCCACAGGCGCCGGGTGTTCGTCCTCCTCGACTCGCTGCGGCCCGACGCGCACGTAGTGGAAGAACCCGGCCAGCACCGCTGCGCCCATGGCCAGCAGCGCCAGGGGTTTGCTGAAGCCCTTCCACAGCCCCACCAGCGGGCTGATCACCGGCTGGTCCGGCAGGCCGGCGTAGATCCGTGGCGTGTCGGCATGGTGCAGCACATACATCACGTGGGTGCCGCCGACGCCATCCGGGTCGTACAGCCCGGCGTTCTCAAAGCCGCGCGACTTCAGGTCGACGATGCGCTCGTCGGCATGCACCTTCATCTCTTCCTTGCTGCCGAAGACGATCGCCCCGGTGGGGCAGGTCTTCACGCAGGCTGGCTCCAGGCCCACGCTGACGCGGTCTGAACACAGGGTGCACTTGTACGCCTTGTGGTCCTTCTGCGAGATGCGCGGGATGTTGAACGGGCAGCCGGTGATGCAGTAGCCGCAGCCGATGCAGTGGTCCTGGTTGAAGTCGACGATGCCGTTGGCGTGCTTGATGATCGCCCCCGGGCTCGGGCAGGCCTTCAGGCAACCGGGGTCGGCGCAGTGCATGCAGCCGTCCTTGCGGATCAGCCACTCCAGGTTGCCATCGTCGCGCTCGTGCTCGGTGAAGCGCATCAGGGTCCAGGTTTCGGCGGACAGGTCCTGTGGGTTGTCGTAGGTGCCGTGGTTGTGGCCCACCTCGTCACGCAGTTCGTTCCACTCCGAGCACGCCACCTGGCAGGCCTTGCAGCCGATGCACTTGGTGGTGTCGATCAGCTTGGCGACTTCCTGCTGCTGGCGTACCGAGGGCGGCACGGTGGTGGTGGCGGAGCGGGCAATGATGTCTTGGCTGGCCATCAGAGTTTCTCCACTTTGACGAGGAACGACTTGGACTCCGGCGTCTGGGTGTTGCCATCACCGAGGAACGGCACCAGGGTGTTGGTCAGGTAGCCGTGCCGCGTGCTGCCGGTGAAGCCCCAGTGCAGCGGGATGCCGATCTGGTGCACGGTCTGGTTGTTGACCTGCAGCGGGCGGATCCGCTTGGTCACCACCGCCACCGCGTCGATATGCCCGCGCTTGCTCGACACCCGCACCCGGTCGCCGGCCTTGATGCCCTTCTCGTTGGCCAGTACTTCGCCGATTTCGACGAACTGCTCGGGCTGGGCGATGGCGTTGAGCCGGCAATGCTTGCTCCAGAAGTGGAAGTGCTCGGTCAGCCGGTAGGTGGTCGCCGCATAAGGGAACTCATCGTGGGTGCCGAGGGTGTCCCACACCGAATCGAAGATGCGCCCGGCCGGGTTGCTGGTGGCCTTCTTGTTCTGCGGGTGCAGCGGGTTGATCCCGATCGGCGTCTCGAACGGCTCGTAGTGCTCGGGGAACGGCCCCTCGGCCATCTTGTCGATGGCGAAGAACCGGGCCACGCCCTCGGGGTTCATGATGAACGGGTTCATCCCCGCTTCCGGTGGCGAATCGACCTTGAAGTCCGGCACGTCGGTGCCGGTCCAGGCCTTGCCGTTCCACCACACCAGGCGTTTTTTCTCCGGGTCCCACGGCTTGCCTTGCGGGTCGCTGGAGGCGCGGTTGTAGAGGATGCGCCGGTTGGCCGGCCAGGCCCAGGCCCAGTTCTGCACCTGGTGCATGCCGTACGGGTCGCTGTTGTCGCGGCGGGCCATCTGGTTGCCCTGCTCGGTCCAGCTGCCGGCGAAGATCCAGCACCCGGAGGCGGTGCTGCCGTCGTCCTTCATCTGGGCGAAGCCGGCCAGCTGTTGCCCGGCCTTGAGCGTGGCGCCGCTGGCGTCGGTAAGGTCGCTGACCGCCCAGCCGTTCATCTCCTTGGCCAGTTCCTCGGGGGATGGCTCCTCAGGGACCTTGTAGGGCCAACTGATGTTGAGCATCGCGTCGGGGTAAGCGCCGCCCTCGGCCTGGTAACGCTTGCGCAGGCGCAGGAACAGTTCGCTCATGATGTGCACGTCGGTGCGGGTTTCGCCCGGGCCGTCGGCGCCCTTCCAGTGCCATTGCAGCCAGCGGCTGCTGTTGACCAGCGAGCCATCTTCCTCGGCGAAGCAGGTGGTGGGCAGGCGGATCACCTCGGTCTGGATGTTGGCCGTGTCGACGTCGTTAAACGGGCCGGCGTTGCGCCAGAACTCGGAGGTTTCGGTGGCCAGCGGGTCCATGATCACCAGCCACTTGAGCTTGGCCAGTGCGGCGGTGACGCGGTTCTTGTCCGGCAGCGCGGCAATCGGGTTGAAGCCCTGGCACATGTAGCCGTTGACCTTGCCCTGGCCCATCATCTCGAACATGCGCAGCACGTCATAAGCCGGTACGTCGAGCTTGGGCAGCCAGTCGTAGCCCCAGTTGTTTTCGGCGGTGGCATTGGCGCCGTACCAGGCCTTCATCAGGCTGACGTGGAACTTGCCGTAGTTCTGCCAGTACGACAGCTGCCCGGGGCGCAGCGGTTTGGAGGCGCGCTTGTCGATGTAGCTGGCGTAGTCCTGCTCGGCGTCGCCGGCCAGGGTGAGGTAGCCCGGCAGCGAGTTCGACAGCAGGCCCAGGTCGGTCAGGCCCTGGATGTTGGAGTGCCCGCGCAGGGCGTTGACCCCGCCACCCGGCATGCCGACGTTGCCCAGCAGCAACTGCACCATGGCCGCACTGCGGATGATCTGCGCACCGATGGAGTGCTGGGTCCAGCCCAGGGCGTAGAGGATCGTCATGGTCTTGCCCGGCACCGAGCAGGTGGCGATCTCTTCCCAGACTTTCATCATCTGGTCCTGGGGCATGCCGCAGGTCATGCTCGCCAGCTCCGGCGTGTAGCGGCTGTAGTGCTGCTTCATCAGCTGGTAGACGCAACGCGGATGCTGCAGGGTCGGGTCGACCTTGGCAAAGCCATCCTCGCCCAGCTCGTAGCCCCAGCCGGACTTGTCGGCGTACACGCGCTTGGCCGCGTCGTAGCCGCTGAACAGCCCGTCCTCGAAGCCATAGTTCTCTTTGACGATGAACGACACGTCGGTGTAGTTGCGCACGTACTCGTGCTGGATCTTGTCGTTGCTCAGCAGGTAGTTGATCAGCCCGCCCATGAAGGCGATGTCGCTGCCGGTGCGAATCGGCGCGTAGTAATCGGCTACCGAAGCGGTACGGGTAAACCGCGGGTCGACCACGATCAGCCGCGCCTTGTTGTGCGCCTTGGCCTCGGTCACCCACTTGAAGCCGCACGGGTGCGCTTCAGCGGCGTTGCCGCCCATCACCAGGACCAGGTTTGCGTTGGCGATGTCAGACCAGTGATTGGTCATCGCGCCACGGCCGTACGTCGGGGCAAGACTTGCCACCGTCGGGCCGTGTCAGACACGCGCCTGGTTATCGAACCCCAGCATGCCGGTCGAACGGATCACCTTGTGCGTCAGGTAGCCCGCTTCGCTGGAAGCGGCGGACGCAGCGAGGAAGCCCGTGGTGAGCCAACGGTTGACCGTCTGGCCCTGGGCGTTCTTCTCGATGAAGTTGGCATCGCGGTCCTTTTTCATCAGGTCGGCGATGCGGTCGAGGGCTTCGTCCCACTCGATGCGGGTCCATTCCTTGCTGCCCGGCTTGCGGATCTCGGGGTACTTGAGGCGGCTCGGGCTGTGGATAAAGTCCAGCAGGCCCGCGCCTTTGGGGCACAGGGTGCCGCGGTTGACCGGGTGGTCCGCGTCGCCCTCGATGTGGATGATGCTTTGTTTGACGTTTTTGCCCGCATCGCCCTGGCTGTACATGATCAGGCCGCAGCCGACCGAGCAGTAGGGGCAGGTGTTACGGGTTTCTTTGGTGTGCGCCAGCTTGAAGTGGCGTATCTGCTCGGCAAATGCGGGGGTTGGGGCCATGCCCAACGCCGCAAGGCTCGAGCCTCCAAGGCCGACGGCGGCGACCTTGAAGAATTGCCGACGGTTGAGGTCCATCGTGCACTCCTGATCAGGTTCTCGGGCGCGCGGGACATGGCCGGCGCCTCAGGGACTTCACGGTGGCGGCACACAGAGGCCGCCAACGGTTAAGACTAGCCAAGAATCAGGGAAGTGCGCTGACCTGGGTCAATACCCCGTAGGAAACAGCGTGCGGTCCTGTGGGAACCTGTTGGTCTCAGCTGGCGACACCGCTTTTCGGGCCGCTGGCGATCAGCGCCGCGCCGCAGGCGGTCTTGTGGCCATCGAGGGCGACCGGGGTGCCGTCGACGTTGTAGGTGGCGCTGCCTTCGACGATGGGGAACACGCCCTTGCACAGCGGGCAGCTGACCATGTGCCCGACACCGGCGATGGGCTTGCCGTTGACGTTGGTGTTGCCGAAGGAGCCGAGTACCTTGCCACCGTGGGTGGTGGAATCGCCGAGGCGGATGATGTCTTTCATGGGGAGAACTCCGTGTCAGTAAGGTGGCGTCGATGCCGGTGGCGTAAGCCTAACATGGTGGGGCGGTTGTAATGCAGGCCGGTCTCATGATCGTGGCACTGCACCCGGAAGCGGATCGGGCTGTTGCGCAGCGATTGGGCGACGGGCACAAAACTACCCGGTTCATAAAGGTACTGCTGCGGCGAGCTTTCCCAGGCGAGGATATCGCCGTCTCAACCGTACAGGGTGTAGCCGCAGCCCAGTTTCAGACTGGCACACGGGGTAACCTAATGGGGCGCAGCGCAGCTCAGAACTTCGTAGCTATAGCCGACTAGAACAGTGTCAAAAAATATTCAAGCAACTCCGAGCCTCTCCTTGGCCTGAGTAACGACACCTCTAAGTACATTGGTATCGCCGCTAGACATGTTTAAACCTTTTATACCAGCCATCAGATCAACCGAGCGATTTAATCCATCAAGCATAAACCCAATCTTCCCAGCATCATCTACCTCCTTAAACTCATAAAACGGCAAGCGCACGCGCACCTCAATAACACTTCGCTGCTTATGGTAGCGACTGACTTCGGGATAGCCATCCATAGCATCATCCGGCATCATTATAGAAATATAACTCCAAGTTCCCGCACCGCACTCAAGAGAAATATCACTTAGGAGATCAGACATAACAGCCGCAACCTTTCTCCGAGCGACCTGCGCACCCGACCCAACTAAAATATCCTGTTCACTCGAAGAATGGAAAATCATGAAAACCCCTAATAATAATTCCTGTTAAGCGGCATTCTTTACTGCCATGCGCTGCTTTGGTTCCAGTGACTGCCGACACGCGGATCATCCTGATGATGCGCAGTGGAGTGTTTGTGCAGACGGCGACCCAGGGCCCAAGCTCCGAACCCATCCCTCATAGATGTTATTCAAACCGCACCAAGCATGGAAATTTCCTTGTTGGCAATAAACACCTCATCACTCAGCAAGCTCAGGGCAATACAAAACCTGTGCGTAGACTGGATGTAAATCAAGTCACCCTGCCGCTTTATATCCACAAACGGATTAGATGTCGTCGAGAACAAAAACCACTCTATATTATTGTCTTTATCCGTTCGCGCAATAAACCCCTCATTGCCCATCTCGCCCTCACCGCAAAAAATTACTCGCCCATCTTCCAGCAAGAACTTATTGTACACCTGCACTTCTGACCAAACATCGTCATCGCCAAGCATCTCATCAAGCTCGGCCTCACCCTCATATGAGATTCTATATTCTTTGCCAAAAGCGTGCGCAAGACCATCATTTTCAATAGAGTCAATATCTATATGTTTAACAGCGGCAGCCCCGCAATATAAAACGTCCAGACCTATTAGCTGGCCGGCCGCCCATCTGTCTTGTAGCTCTTTCATGCCACCCACATGAGCTCCCTGTTTTTTTGACCTACTATTTTATACCTGCCCGGCGCCTCACCTCAGATAATTTAAAAAAGAGAACAGATTTATTTTCTCCACCATAGCTTCTGTCTAGCCTGCTTATTTTTACCGGCGACTCGCGTAGGCCCGTCCACGAACCGACTATTGTCCGTCAGTTCTGCTCATTGGAAACCAATCGAATCAAGGAAAATTTTCCAGCCGAAACTTCCTGAGTTCTGTGGCCCCTTGGCCCCAAGCCGGCAGAAATTAGAATAAAAAACAAATCTCTCCCCTTTAATTTTTAGAAATCACTCCGCCCTCCAAAAACGTTTCCTTTTAAGCTTTTTACGGAGCACATCCAACTCCTCTCTACCACAGCACGCCTCAAACCTATCCGAAAGCTTACCTTTAATCTTCTCCAGCCTAGAAATCATTTGAGAGTCACATATAAACCTTGCAGTTTCCACGCGATAGTCCCTTTCATCATTCGCGGTAACTTCCTCACGCATATAGTAATGCAGCCCGATATTCCTTAACGAAATCAGGAGGTACTCCAACTCCCAAAGAATATCTACAGCCTCTTCACCAGAGATTGTTACATCTTGCTCTTCACGCAACTACTACCCCTCCCCACCGAGTTAAATTTTAATCCACTCTGAACCGCCGAAGCTATGCATCCCCCGGCCGCTCCCAAAACTCAATTTTATCCAACACCCTCTCCAGATCATCCATATCATCATCGCCTAGCGTATCATCGAATTTTGAAGAAATTATCATTCTCATTTTTGCCAGTCTGTCAGTCACCCGCTCGGAATCAACAAATTTCGTGATCGCCGCACAGTAATCTTCACAATCCGCGAGATCCGCAATTGAGCCACTTTCATAGTGCCGATTCAATCTTCCAAGCGACACCAAAATAAACTCTACCTCCCTCAATAAGGCGTCCACATCTTTTTTGCTCAGGGAAATTTCTTCATTTTCACTTCTCATAATCACTTCCTTTGCACCACTGTATGATTTTTCAGTTCAAGATCACCTTTGACCGTCAACTCTTTATATGACGGTGGGGATTGCCCACCCACTCCAGCCTACTATGTTCAACATCAGCTTCTATATAATCCCGAACTTTATTTCCCTTGAACTGATATTTTTCTGCACCTCAATTTTTGACAACGGCTTTTTACTGGCAGTCTCCAGATACACTCTATTATTGCCCTTCGCACGAATCCCCCTCCTCACATGCGCGGCCTGGCCACTTTTCGTCAGTTGCAGGTCGCTGCCGGCCAGGGCCTTGGACCTGCACTCAATGATCGAGCCAAGACGTAGGGAGTTAATTGTTTTAAATGGCACCCATAACTTATTTCCCCTGCGAAAAGCAATACCTCAACGAGTCAATTCAACACCTGACCAATCGATTTGTTTTTTGGCAAACGCACGATCAGCGCTTAACATTGATAGTTCACCAGCAAATACCGGATCCTCCTTCACCGCCGTTTCTTGAGCGGCGCTGAACACTACCGCCCCTGCACCACCAATGTTCTCCAAATGCATCTGAGCCACGTAGAAGTCATAAAAATCAATAACAGCCGCCTCCACACACTCCAAGCTCTCAAATCCACCCTCCTTGAAATACTGAGCAAGATCTGACAGAGCGTACAAGTACATATTTAGGAGAATGCTCTCGGCTTTAGCATCTTGCTCCTCAACAACCGTGCTTCGCATGGTTTTCTCTACCCCTTTGAGAGTGACTTTTTTGCCTTCCGCAAGCCACCTCCACGCCTGATCGAGCAAACCAGTAAATACGGTCGGAATTACGATACCTTTACCAACCAACAGCACCGTAAGGCGATCAAGTGATTTCAGCACAACATAAAGCCCAACCCGCTCATCATCACTCATATTCTCAACCTCTATCCCGCCTCAATGGCGACACAGGCTTGGCTCCATGCCCAATAATTGTTTCCTCGCAGTTCACGCATATTGGCCTGATGGCCGCAGTTTCCTGAACCGTCATATTATTTTGCTCTGCGGGCCTATTGATAATGCTGGCCTCCGCATGTCTGCCCGGCCCAGATTCATTGGCCATTGTAAGTGGCGTGATACAAAGCGATTCAGCCTTGGCTAGTTGGCGGTGATGACCTGGGTGATGCCGCTGGCGTTGTAGGTGGTGGTGGCGCTGCCTTGCAGCACCAACTCGGTCTTGGCGGTGAGCACAATGCGGTCTGCATTGGCGGTCACGTCGAGCTTGGCCAGCAGGTTGATTTTGTCCTTCAAAGCGCGGACGTCGATGTCGCCAGAGGCCGACACCAGCTTCCAGCCCAGGCTCTGCACGAAGAGGCGCATGCCTTGACTGGCGCTGGCCAACAGGCGCTTGCCGGCGGTCAGTGCCCGGTGCTGCTCAGGGCCAGGTGCGGCCAAGTGAAGCTCGGCTCAAGCAGAACTCAATTGCACTCTTGCTTTTCCAATCGCCTCCGTTAGCACATGAGAATCAGCGGCTGTTAGTTTCAGGCTTCTTATCTCACCAATCATAGCCACCGCACGATCTAACGCATCCAGCAACATATCCATCTGTCGAGTGCAGCTTGCATCCTTAAACTCATAAAATGGAATCTGCACGCGCGCCTCTACAGTTTTTCTAGCCTTGTGATAACGCTTAACTTCAGGATAATAAGCAATCAATTCATCAGGCATCAAAACTGCAATGAAAGTTAGTTTTTCGGCGCCACACTCAAGAACAACACCTTCCAGCGACTGCACCATAATCGGTTTTATTTTATTACGCGCAACATGCTCCGCATCACCCACAAGCGCATGTAACTCACTGGTCATCCCTAGCAACATACCCACCTCAATAGTCGCTCTCTGGTAGCAGAGGATCGCATCGATTGGTTACGGTTTGATCTCTTGTTGCCACAGCGGATTCTGATCGAAGTCGTACTCACGATCGCTCCAGTCGGGCTGGCGCAGCAAACGGATCGGGCTCCTGCGCAACGCCTGGGCGACCGGCACGAAACTCCCCGGCTTATACAGGTATACCCCGTGCGCCCGGCCTCGCCTTCCTCCTGCGGCGACGAGCTTTCCCAGGCGAAGGTATCTCGTGCCTACCGGAAAGGGTGAAGCCACAGCCCAGTTTCACACTGGCACGAGGGGGCGACCTAATGGGGCGCAGTGCAGTTCAGAGCTTCGTAGCTATAGCCGACCAAGCAGCACTGCCAAAGTACGCGATCGATAACACTAACACTCGGGTAAGTTACACCAATCAGGATTTGCCAATTAGGACAATAGCTCTGCTCGTGCTTTCTCAACTGCCTCTTTAAGCACACAGGTATCACCATGCGTAATTTTTAAACTTTTCAGCCCCTCCATCATATCTACAGAGCGAGACAATGCATCTAGCATCATACTTACCTGCCCCGGAACATCGGCCTCATTAAAATCATTAAGGGGAAGCTGCACACGAACTTCGATTACTTTTTTTGATTTATGGTATCGCCTGACCTCAGGATAGTCATCCACTCTATCATCAGGCATCAGTATTGAAATGAAGCTCCACCTATCAACCTCGCAATCAAGATTGACCTGCTCCAACAGACGCTCGATAACTGGCTCTATTTTATTTCTAGCAATAAATTCCGCATCCCCCACTAGGGCATGCTGCTCACTAGACATCCAAAAATTCATACCAACTCCTAGTAATCACTTTTGTTCAATGGTGGCCGTTTCCCTTCTGGGTGCGCCGCCTTGTAGGCCAGAATCTTCTGGTGTTGCCAAGCATGCATTTCCCTCTTTGTTCCCTTGGCCTCTTCCCGCATATAGACATTGTTATCTCGGAGGTATTCTTCGGTGTAACGGCGCTTACCCATAGTGGTCTCGCCATACTTCATGATTTCATTAGTATTTCTGTCACGCAACGTGTACCCAATTGCAGGCTTAGTCGAATTGAGACTATTCCCATGGGTACCATCCGATTCACACGGGCATGGCTTGGACGGATCTTTCCCCGCCGCAAACTTACCACCCGCCTGACGCGGTTGCCCTTTCCACAACCCTAATGGATCAATCCACTCAACAGGGTTCGGCGCATACGCAAACAGGTTCAAGCCACCGGTGTAACTGATCGGGTCCTGGTTGATGAACCGCCCAGCCCTCGGATCATAGTACCGATAGCGGTTGTAGTGCAGCCCCGTCTCATGGTCGTGGTACTGCCCCTGGAAGCGGATCGGGTTGCTCAGGCCAATCTGCTTGGCCCACTCCGAACGGGCTTCCTTGATCTCACCCCAGGCCTTGTACTGCGCCGTCCACGCCACTTCGCCAGTGTGGTCGGTCAGCTCCATCGGCGTGCCCAGGTGGTCGCACTGGTACCAGAGGATCGCATCGATCGGTTGCGGTTTGATCTCTTGTTGCCACAGCGGATCCTGATCGAAGTCGTACTCGCGATCGCTCCAGTTGGGCTCGCGCAGCAAGCGGATCGGGCTGTTGCGCAGTGCCTGGGCGACCGGCACGAAACTCCCCGGCTCATACAGGTAATGCACCGTGCGCCCGGTCTCGCCTTCGTCCTGCGGCGGCGAGCTTTCCCAGGCCAGGTTGTCGCCATCCCAACCGTACAGGGTGTAGCCGCAGCCCAGTTCACGCTGGCGCTTGGCGCGCTGCATCTGGTTCCAACCGCTGCCGGCACGTGGATCATCCTGATGGTGCGCGGTGGAGTGTTTGTGCAGGCGCCGGCCCAGGGCGTCGTAGCTGTACACCACGCTGAGCTTGCTGTCATCGAAGCGGCTCAGGCGGTCGAACAGGTCCCAACCGAGTCGGGCGTGTTCACCGTTGTGCAGCCGATGGACCAGGTTGCCGCGTTCGTCGTACTGGTAATGGGTCCCGGCGTATTCACGCAGCAGGTTGTCCATCAGCTTGTTACGGCGCGGATCGCTTTCCAGCGGACGGTTGAGCTCCTGGGTCTTGTCGTCCAGCACGTTGCCGGCCGGGTCGAAGGCGAAGGTCTCGACACCGAGGCGGCTGGTGGCTTGCAGCAGGCGCCCGACCGGGTCGTACCGATAGGCCAGGTGACCACGACGGGTATCGTGGATATCGGTCAGTTGACCCACGGCGTCGTACTGATACTGACGCTTGAGCAAGGTGGCCTAGCCGTCATGGCTACCCAGCAACTGCTCCTGCAGACGCCCCACTGGATCCCACGCCTGTGTCTGCATCAGTTGGTTGCCCTGATGGCGGACCACTTCACGGTGCAGGTCATCACGCTCGTAGGCCAGCAGTTCATGCTGGTCGAGGGTCATGCCCAGCACGTGACCGCTGCCGTAGGTGAGCACGCTGACCTTGTGCCCGTCCGGGCGGATGGTCGCGACGCGGTTGTTGAGCACGTCGTACTCGTGCTGCCACACCGCGACCATCGGTACCTCTGTACCGAGGTAGTACTGGGCTCGGGGAACACGTTGACGCTCTGGTTACCCGGGCTGGCGTCATGACCGAATTTGGTAGATGTCTTTAGGTCTATAACCTGGCTTTAGATTCAAGGGTTTTCTGACGCCGCTACCAAAGAACCTTAACCAGTTTTTCCCTGATTCCAAGGCCCTATCTGTCCAATAGTACCTATCAGTTATATAACTGACCCTACCGGCAACGTCTACTGCCCCCTTATGCGCTTTCTTTTTCAGTAATTTAGTCAAAATACGATCAATCTTACCTTCAGATCCAGACTTATCACCACTAAACGTAGAAAGCCCAATCGCATGCTCGTCATCGCGCCCATAAATAGCACTAACAAAACCAATCTTTTCGCAGCGTCCTACTGAGCCCTGAGGCCTACCTTCAAAGGCGAAATCTTTTCCATCACCGATAATTACATCCAATTGCCGAAAATTCTCATAATGCATGCTAGTTATTGAGGAAATGTTTTCAACAAGCAAATAAGGATTTTCGTACCCACATGAGATGTAGACATCAAGGCCCGACTCCTTTCTTAGTGCATCAAGCACACTCAGATACTCATCAAAAATCATGAAAATATTTTTTTCCACAGCTCACCTCAAGGGTAGGGCTTATTGCAATCACGAAACCGCACCTCATCAGGAAAATCTTTATCGGCCGTCTTCGCCCTTAGGTCTTCCATTGCCTCTTGCTCTTGCTTGATGGGTGTCACACCGTCCGTCTTCACTTTGCCCACGCCCCATGTATCAACTTACCACTCGCATCTCTAATGGTAAGATCGGGGCGACGCCCATCTTTATTTCCACCATGGGTGCGGATTAGTGTTTCACGTTCCAAATCACCACCCGCGATTACCGTACTGTCAACAGCCTCAGCTTCTAGCTCCCACGCCGCGTCAACTTAATTATGCAGCCTCTCACCGTTATCAGGCCCTGATCAATGCCATACGCCGGTTCACTCTAGCCCGGTTGGCGCAGCAGACCTTTCCCACAACCAAGCACCAAAGCTTACTCATTACAATAACTGCACTCACCCCTAATTGCGCACAATTCGTAATTTTCTGAAAATGCGCTCCTGATCGCAAGTAAGCTATCTTATCACCGGTCGCAGAGTGCACTCACTAAAAAATCTTAGCTAGCATTTTTAGGGCGGTATCCAGGATTCGCATTCCGGGATTTCCTTACCCCTGTATTGAAGAACAAATGCCAGTTTTTTCCAGATTTCAATGCCCCATCCGTCCAGTAATATCTATCATTTACATGTACCCCATCCCCCGCAGAGTTCACAACACCTTTATGCGCTATTTTCTTTAGCAACTTGGTTGTGATTCTACTAATTCTCTGTTCCGCCTCGGATTTATCGCCAGCGACTACTGATACCCCTATAGCATGCTCATCCTCACCGCCATAAACAACCCTGACAAAACCCACCTTATCTTGGCGACTCACTTCACCTTGCCGCACCCCTGCAAAGCCAAAATCTTTTTTGTCCCCAATCAGTACCATCATCTGAATAGAGTCTTCAAAATTCTTCTTGGTTATCGAGGAAATATCTTCAATCAGGGTAAATGGTTCAGAATAACTGCTTGATACGAACACATCATAGCCGGACTCATTCTTTAATTGCTCAAGCAGAACCAAGTACTCATCAAAATCCATGAAGACATTTTTTTCCACAACTCACCTCAAGGGCAGGGCTTATTATATGCACGGAACTGCATTTCATCAGGAGCATCCTCTTGGGACGTCTTAGTTTTTAGGTCTTCCATGGCCTTCTGTTCACGCGTTATAGGTGTTTCACCATCAGCTTTTACCTTACCAACGTTTCCGTATACCCGCTTACCATTTTCGTCGACATAAATAATATCGGGGCGCCGTCCATTTTTGTGACCACCTGGCGTATCGATTTTTCGTTCACTCAACACCCCTCCACCCGCAATTACCGTACCACCAGAAGCCTGCACCTCTTGCCCCCATGCTGCAATAACCTGGTTGTGCGGCCCTTCACCATTAGTTTTCGGCCCCCGCTTCGCCAACCCAAGCGGATCTATCCAGTCAACAGGGTTCGGCGTATACGCAAAGAGGTTCAACCCGCCAAAGTAGCTGATCGGATCTTGGTTGATGAACCGTCCAGCCTTCGGATCATAGTATCGATAGCGGTTGTAATGCAGCCCCGTCTCATGGTCGTGGTACTGCCCCTGGAAGCGGATCGGGTTGGTCATTCCAACTTGCCTGGCCCAGTCAGAGCGCGCCTCGCGCACTTCACCCCAGGCCTTGTACTGGCCGGCCCATGCGACTTCGCCGTTGTGGTCGGTAAGCTCCATCGGTGTGCCGAGGCGGTCACACTGGTACCAGGCGATTGCATCAATCGGATGCGGCTTCACCTCGTGCTGCCATAGCGGATCCTGATCGATGTCGTACTCGCGACCGTGCCAGTCTGGCTGGCGTAGCAGGCGAATCGGTGCCTTGCGCAGGGCTTGGGCGACTGGCACGAAACTGCCCGGCTCGTACAGGTAATGCACGGTCCGCCCGGTCTCGCCTTCATCCTGCGGCGGCGAGCTTTCCCAGGCGAGAGTGTCGCCTTCCCAACCATAGAGGGTGAAACCACAACCCAGCTCACGCTGACGCTTGGCCCGCTGCATTTGGTTCCAGCCACTGCCCGCATGCGGATCGTCTTGATGGTACGCGGTGGAGTTCTTGTGTAGTCGACGACCCAAGGCGTCGTAGCTGTACACCACGCTGAGCTTGCCATCGTCGAAGCGCGCCAAGCGATCGAACAGGTCCCAACTGAGCCGGGCCTGTTCGCCGTTGTGCAGGCGATGGATCAGGTTGCCACGTTCGTCGTACTGGTAATGGGTCCCGGCGTATTCACGCAGCAAGTTGTCCATCAGCTTGTTGCGAAGCGGGTCGCTTTCCAATGGACGGTTCAGTTCCTGTGTCTTGTCGTCCAGCAGGTTGCCTGCCGGGTCGAAGGCGAACGTCTCCACGCCCAGGCGGCTGGTGGCTTGCAGTAGGCGGCCAACCGGATCGTACTGATAGACCAGATGGCCACGGCGACTGTCCTGGATATCGGTCAGCTGGCCAACCGCATCGTACTGATACTGGCGCTTGAGCAGCGTGGACTTGCCGTCATGGCTGCCCAACAGTTGCTCCTGCAGGCGACCCGCAGGGTCCCACGTCTGCGTCTGCGCCAGCTGGTTACCCTGATGCCGGACCACTTCACGGTGCAGATCATCGCGCTCGTAGGCCAGCAGTTCATGCTGGTCAATGGTCATGCCCAGCAAATGGCCGCTGCCGTAGGTGAGCACACTGACCTTGTGCCCGTCGGGGCGAATAGTCGCAATGTGCTGGTTCAGCACGTCGTACTCGTACTTCCACACCGCAACCATCGGCACATCGGTCTTGAGGTAGTACTGATGTTCGCGGATCAGGTTACCGGCTTCATCACGGAACCATTGCAGCTTGCTGTCGGCGTTGATGGCCTGGATCAGGTTGCCATTGCCGTCATAGGCGAAGCTCTCTTCCTGGCATTGGCTGCCCTGAGTGGCTGTACGTGAAGCCAAACGGCCTGCTGCATCATAGGTGTGGTCAACCCGCCGTTGGCCGACGTGGGAACTGGTCAGACGGCCGCTGTCCGGGTCGTATTGATAACGCGACACCAGGCCGTCGAAGCCCTTCTCCTCCAACAGGCGGCCTACCGGGTCATAAAGGAAGGTGGCCTTGCTTTCGTTCTCGTTCTCCAGCCCGATCAAGCGGCCCAGCTTGTCCCAGCGATAACGCAGCGTGTGTTCGTTGGCATCCACACGCTCGGCCAGTTTGCCCACTGTGTTGTAGGACCAGGTGGTGCAGCGGTCCAGCGCATCCGCGTGGGCCAGCAGGCGGCCTTCGGCATCGCGCTCGAAGCGCTCTTCGGTGTTGTCCGGATGAATGACTCTCGCCAGCTGGCCGGCTTTGTATTCATAGGCGGTCTTGCTGCCGGCAGCATCGGTGAACAGCACCAGACGGCCGAGATCGTCGTATTCCCACTGGCTGGTCTTGCCTGAGCAGTCGGTGTACTCGACCAACTGATCGGCTGCGTTGTACGCCAGCTTCTTTTCGTTGCCAGCTGCATCCTTGATCGCCTTGACCAGACCAGAAGGCGTGTAGGCGTACTCGGTCTTGTTGCCCAGCGGATCGGTGGCTTCGATCAGATTGCCCTTGAGATCGTAATCGCTCAGCCATAGACCGCCTTCAGCATCGCGGATCTTGATCGGGCGCCGCTTGGCATCCCGGGCAATATGGACCTGGCTGTGATCGGCGCGGATATGGCGCACGACACTGCCCTGTTCGTCATAGTCGTAGCGGTCCTCACTGCCGTCAGCATGTACATGGCGTACCACGTTCTTGCGCTCGTCACGGAAAATCCACTCCGAGCGCTCGTCAGGATGCCGCACACGGTACAGGTGGCCGAGAATGTCGTAGTAGTACCAAGTCTCCTGGCCGTGGGCGTCGGTGACATAGGTCAGGCGAATGTTTTCGTCCCACTCGAGACGCGTGTCGTAGCTGCCATCGTCGGCCCACTCGCGGATGGCCTTGGCGTGGGCGCTGCTACCGTTCCACTCCAGATTCATGCCACGACCAGTGCGGTCGGTGTAACGGGTTACCAAGTGATTCTGGTACTGGTAGTGCCAGGCGGCACCGTTTTCATCCTGGGCGGCGATCAGATCGCCTTGTTCGTCGTAGTGGTAGGCGCACAGCTGGCGCAGCGGCTGGCCGTCACGCATTTCCCACAGACCAGTGATGTGGCCGTGGTCGTCGATCTGGGTGCCGAGGTGGCGCAGCACATCCTTCACGTCACCCTGGAAGGTGATGATGTCGGACAGCACCGGGCGGCCATCATGGCGATGCTCGTAATGCAGCATGCAGCCGGCATCGTTCTGCAGCATGATCTTGTGCAGGTAATAGTGATCCCCGACCCGTAGGTAGTACTCCTTGCGATCAAATCCGCGGCAGATCACCAGCTCGTTATCACGGCTGCGCACCAGCAACAGATCTTCGATGGCGTTGTACAACGCCTTCTCTACCTTGGGTGTTTCAAACGAGTGGCTGCGCCCATCGTAGTCGTGGAACAGCAACCCCGTGCCCACGACATCAATTCGCGTGCTAAACGGGGTGACCCAACGCGCCCCCAGGCAACTTTGGTCGTATTCGGCCAGACGCGAGTGGTAGATGCGCTGCCACTCGATGGGGAAGGCTCCAGGCAAGCTGAAGTCAGTGTGGATGATAAATTCCGACCCAAGAGCAAAGCTGATGCTGCGGCCCGTGGTGGGCTTGGGGGTTGGCCTCGGTATTGGGCAACTTCCCTGGACAGGACTCGGCGTCTGCTCAGCCGGCGCCTGCTTGCCACTGACCGCCAACTCCCCCTTACCCTTCTCCCGCTCCACCTGCGTGGTGGTCCCCGGCTTGCTCACCCCCGGCTGCCCATTCTTGTTGCGCTTGCGGAACCCCTTCACCGCCCCGCCCAGCACGTTGAGCATCCAACCGATGCTCATCTGCGTGCCCGGGTCGGCCAGCTTGTTCAACTGCCGGGCCATCTCTGGGCCCAAGGCACGCAGCTGGCCGGTGTTGGCCAGCACCTTGGTCTTGATTTCGTCCGGAAGCAGCTTGCTGGTGGCACTGTTGGCCAGGCCCTTGCCGGCAGCCTTGTAGGCGCTGTGCACCGCGCCGAAGAAGTTGCTGAACGCCTCCTTCGGATCGTTGAGCAGCTTGTCGGCGGCAGCCGACGCCTGCTTGCTCGCCTTCGACATGTCGCCCTTGGCGTCCAGCTGGCCCAGGGTGACCTTCTCCAGCCCCGTGGCGATCTCGCCGGTCATCTTGGTGCCGAACGCACCGGCGTCGGCGAGGATCTCGGCAATTTTCGGCTGGGCCTGCTTGACGAAGTCATCGATGGTCCCGGCGATGTTCGCATTGAGATGCCCGATCAACACCGTGATCAGCGAGTCGCCCAGCAGCATCTTGGCGCTGTTGCGCAGCTCCTGA
>NZ_JBOBDM010000012.1:0-100033 GCF_050586605.1 Pseudomonas sp. ES1
CCCGATGCTCAACCTCACCCCTTGGCTAAACGCCCCCGCCTGGTACATCGCCTTCTCCGGCGGCCTCGACTCCACCGTCCTCCTGCACCTGCTGGCTGATTACGCCCGCAACCACCCCGCGCCGCCGCTGCGTGCCGTCCATGTGCACCATGGTCTGCAAGCTGCCGCCGATGCATGGCCCGCCCACTGCAAAACCGTCTGTGATGCCCTGGGCATCGAACTCGACGTCATTCGCGTTCAGGTAGCCCCGGGTGCCAGCCTTGAGCAGGCTGCCCGCGATGCCCGCTACGCGGCCTTCGAAAAGCTGCTCGCCCCAGGCGCCGTGCTGTTCACCGGCCAGCACCGTGACGATCAGGCCGAAACCTTGCTGTTCCGTCTGCTGCGTGGCGCCGGGTTGCGGGGCCTGTCGGCCATGCCTGAGGTGCGGCCGCTGGGGCAGGGCGTGCTGGTTCGCCCGATGCTTAAACTGTCGCGCGAGCAATTGCAGGCCTATGCCCGGAGCAAGGAGCTGGCGTGGGTCGATGATCCCAGCAATAGCGACACCAACTTCGCCCGCAACTACCTGCGTGGCGAGGTGTTGCCGCTGCTGAGGCAGCGCTGGCCCCAGGGCGAAGCGAGCCTGGCGCGCAGCGCCGAGCACCTGGGGGAGGCATTGGGCCTGCTCGACGAACTGGCCACAGACGACCTGGCGACGGCCTGCGGCAATGCGCCGCTGCCCTGGCTCGGGCTGGACTCCCTCGACCTCGCTACCCTCGCGGCGTTGTCGCCAGCGCGCCAGCGCAATGCCCTGCAATACTGGCTTGGCCGGCGCACCCGGTTGCCCGATAGCCGCCACTGGGCGGGCTGGAACGACCTGCGCGACGCAGCAGTCGACGCCCGGCCGGTGTGGCGCCTGACCGACGGCGAGTTGCAGCGCAGCCATGGACGCATCTGGTGGTTGAGTGGCGAGTGGCAGCGCGCGCCATCCGGGGCGCCGGCCTGGCAGGACCCGACCCGGCCGCTGGCATTGCCGGGCAACGGCCATGTGCGGTTGGCAGCGCAATCAGCCGCTGCGGGCCTGCGCATCGCCTATCGCCAGGGCGGCGAAGTGCTGGACCTTCCCGGTCGTGGCCGGCGCGACCTCAAGCGTCTGCTCAACGAGTTGCAGATCCCGCATTTCGTGCGCCCGCGTCTGCCGTTGCTGTATCAGGGCGAGCAGTTGCTGGCGGTGGCCAACCTGCCCGAGCTGGGGGCGGCAAATTGCCAGTTGCACTGGCAGCCGCCGACCAGCGTGCAAGGTTTGAGCTGAAGGGTACATTCCGGTAGACTACCCTCCCTTCTTGATACAACTTCTGTGGGTTCCTCGAAAACACAGGGGTTGCCGATTACCAAGCAGTTTTTTGCTGGGCTGATTCTTAAAATGACGAGCGAGCTCCATGCCGGGGATACCCCTGGTCTGTACAGACGCGGCAGTTGTTCGAGATGCACTGTGATTGACGCAGGTGATCGGGGGCTTCGGCCTTCCTTCGCTTTCTCCGGCGGCGCGTGCCGCCTTAACGCAGACTTCTAGGGTTTTTCATGACGCGCTACATATTCGTCACGGGCGGTGTTGTTTCTTCATTGGGGAAAGGCATTGCCTCGGCTTCCCTGGCGGCCATCCTGGAAGCGCGGGGGCTCAAAGTCACCATGCTCAAGCTGGACCCGTACATCAACGTCGACCCGGGCACCATGAGCCCGTTCCAGCACGGTGAAGTATTCGTCACCCACGACGGCGCCGAGACCGACCTCGACCTGGGCCACTACGAGCGGTTCATCCGCACCACGATGACCCAGAACAACAACTTCACCACCGGCCGTATCTACGAGCACGTGCTGCGCAAAGAGCGCCGTGGTGACTACCTGGGCGCGACCATTCAGGTCATCCCGCACATCACCGACGAAATCAAGCGCCGCATCATCAAGGGCGCCGGCGATGCCGACGTCGCGCTGGTCGAGATCGGTGGCACCGTGGGTGACATCGAGTCGCAGCCGTTCCTTGAGGCCATCCGCCAGCTGCGCGTCGAAGTGGGCTCCAAGCGCGCCATGCTGATGCACCTGACGCTGGTTCCGTACATTGCCACCGCCGGTGAGACCAAGACCAAGCCGACCCAGCACTCGGTCAAGGAGCTGCGCTCCATCGGCCTGCAGCCTGACGTGCTGATCTGCCGTTCCGACCACCCGGTCGACGCCTCGTCGCGCCGCAAGATCGCGCTGTTCACCAACGTCGAAGAGCGTGCGGTGATTTCGCTGGAAGACGTCGACACCATCTACAAGATCCCTGGCGTACTGCACGCACAAGGCCTGGACGACTTCGTCGTCGAGCGCTTCGCCCTGCAGTGCAACAGCGCCGACCTGTCCGAGTGGGACAAGGTGGTCGATGCCAAGCTCAATCCTGAGCAGGAAGTGACCATCGCCATGGTCGGCAAGTACATGGAGCTGCTGGACGCGTACAAGTCGCTGATCGAAGCGATGAGCCACGCCGGCATCACCAACCGCACCAAGGTCAACCTGCGCTACATCGACTCCGAAGACATCGAGAACCAGGGCACCAGCCTGCTCGAAGGCGCCGATGCCATCCTGGTCCCGGGCGGTTTCGGCCTGCGCGGCGTGGAAGGCAAGATCACCGCGGTGCAGTACGCCCGTGAGAACAAGGTCCCGTACCTGGGCATCTGCCTCGGCATGCAGGTGGCCGTGATCGAGTTCGCCCGTAACGTGATGGGCTGGAAAGACGCCAACTCCACCGAGTTCGACCGCAACAGTGGCCACCCGGTCGTCGGCCTGATCACCGAGTGGGCAGACGCCACCGGCGCGGTCGAGACCCGTACCGAAGCCTCCGACCTGGGCGGCACCATGCGCCTGGGCGCACAGGACTGCCAGCTGGCATCGGGCTCGAAAGTGCACGACTGCTACGGCAAGGACATCATCACCGAGCGTCACCGTCACCGCTACGAAGTGAACAACAACCTGCTGCCACAACTGGTCGACGCCGGCCTGGTGGTATCGGGTCGTTCCGAAGACGGCGCGCTGGTCGAAGTGGTCGAGTCCAAGGACCACCCATGGTTCGTCGCTTGCCAGTTCCACCCAGAGTTCACCTCGACGCCACGTGACGGTCACCCGCTGTTCAGCGGCTTCGTCAAGGCAGCCCTGGCACAGAAGAACAAGGCCTGATCCATGACTCAGAAGATCATTCGCGTCGGTAACATCGAGATCGCCAACGACAAGCCGTTCGTCCTGTTCGGCGGCATGAACGTCCTGGAATCCCGTGACCTGGCAATGAAGGTCTGCGAGGAGTACGTGCGGGTGACCGAGAAACTCGGCATCCCGTACGTGTTCAAGGCCAGCTTCGACAAGGCCAACCGCTCGTCGGTGGCCTCGTACCGTGGCCCGGGCATGGAAGAAGGCCTGAAGATCTTCGAAGAGATCAAGCAGACCTTCAAGGTGCCGGTGATCACCGACGTGCACGAGCCCTACCAGTGCGAGCCGGTGGCCAAGGTATGCGACATCATCCAGTTGCCGGCCTTCCTGTCGCGCCAGACCGACCTGGTGGTGGCGATGGCCAAGACCGGTGCGGTGATCAACATCAAGAAGGCGCAGTTCCTTGCGCCCCACGAGATGAAGCACATCCTCGCCAAGTGCGTCGAAGCCGGCAACGACCAGCTCATCCTGTGTGAGCGCGGTTCGAGCTTCGGCTACAACAACCTGGTGGTGGACATGCTCGGCTTCGGCATCATGAAGCAGTTCGAGTACCCGGTGTTCTTCGACGTCACCCACTCGCTGCAGACGCCGGGCGGCCGTGCTGACTCCGCCGGAGGCCGCCGTGCCCAGGTCACCGACCTGGCCAAGGCCGGCATGAGCCAGGGCCTGGCCGGGCTGTTCCTCGAAGCCCACCCGGACCCGGACAACGCCAAGTGCGACGGCCCGTGCGCCCTGCGCCTGGACAAGCTGGAGCCGTTCCTCGCCCAGCTCAAGCAGCTGGACGACCTGGTGAAAAGTTTTCCGACGGTAGAAACCGCGTAAAGCTCATTTCTCGGGTAAAGTACCGCCCGTTCCAACCCCTGACCTATCGGTCAGGGGCTCCCTTCGCCAGGCCTGCCCGTGCCATGTCGCCTGGTGAACGGCAAGAATTCCCAAAAGTTGCGTTAGTTTCGTCAATTCTGGAGTGCTTACAACAATGGCAAAGATCGTCGACATCAAAGGTCGTGAAGTTCTCGATTCCCGTGGCAACCCCACCGTGGAAGCCGACGTGCTGCTCGACAACGGCATCATCGGCAGCGCCTGCGCGCCGTCGGGTGCTTCCACTGGCTCGCGCGAAGCGCTGGAGCTGCGTGATGGCGACAAGAGCCGTTACCTGGGCAAGGGCGTGCTGAAGGCCGTCGCCAACATCAACGGCCCGATCCGCGAACTGCTGCTGGGCAAGGACCCGGCTGACCAGAAGGCTCTGGACCGCGCCATGATCGAGCTGGACGGTACCGAGAACAAGGCCAAGCTGGGCGCCAACGCCATCCTGGCTGTTTCCCTGGCTGCCGCCAAGGCTGCCGCCCAGGACCTGGACCTGCCGCTGTACGCGCACATCGCCAACCTCAACGGCACCCCGGGCCAGTACTCCATGCCGGTACCGATGATGAACATCATCAACGGCGGCGAGCACGCCGACAACAACGTCGACATCCAGGAGTTCATGGTGCAGCCGGTTGGCGCCAAGACCTTCTCCGACGGCCTGCGCATGGGCACCGAAATCTTCCACCACCTCAAAGCCGTGCTCAAGGCCCGTGGCCTGAACACCGCCGTCGGTGACGAAGGTGGCTTCGCGCCGAACCTGGCTTCCAACGAAGACGCCCTGGCCGCCATCGCCGAAGCCGTCGAGAAAGCCGGCTACAAGCTGGGCACCGACGTGACCCTGGCCCTGGACTGCGCCGCTTCCGAGTTCTACGAAGACGGCAAGTACAACCTGTCCGGTGAAGGCAAGTCGTTCGACGCCGAAGGTTTCGCCGAGTACCTCAAAGGCCTGACCGAGCGTTTCCCGATCATCTCGATCGAAGACGGCCTGGACGAGTCCGACTGGGCTGGCTGGAAAATCCTCACCGACAAGATCGGCGAGAAAGTCCAGCTGGTGGGCGACGACCTGTTCGTTACCAACACCAAGATCCTCAAGGAAGGCATCGAGAAGGGCATCGGTAACTCGATCCTGATCAAGTTCAACCAGATCGGCTCGCTGACCGAAACCCTGGAAGCCATCCAGATGGCCAAGGCCGCCGGCTACACCGCGGTGATTTCGCACCGTTCGGGTGAAACCGAGGACTCGACCATTGCCGACCTGGCCGTTGGTACCGCTGCTGGCCAGATCAAGACCGGCTCGCTGTGCCGCTCCGACCGCGTCAGCAAGTACAACCAGCTGCTGCGTATCGAAGAGCAACTGGGTGCCAAGGCCGTCTACCGTGGCCGCGCCGAGTTTCGCGGCTGAGCAAGAGATGGTAAAAAGGCAGCAGCCGAGGCAGCCTGAGCATTCCTACTGAATGTTCAGATGCTTCACACGGGTTTCTGTCGACGAAGCCTGGCCTCGGCCAGGCTTCGTGCTATCGGAAGCTCGCTGCGGCGGCCTTATACCCTGGATATCTTCATGCGCAGTCCCTATTGGTTGTTTCTCGTTCTGCTCCTGCTGCTCGGCGGCCTGCAATATCGCCTTTGGGTGGGTAATGGCAGCCTGGCGCAAGTGACCGAGCTCAAGCAGCAGATTGACGAACAGCACGCCGAGAACGAACGGCTGCTGGAGCGTAATCGCGTGCTCGATGCGGAGGTCCTGGAGCTGAAGAAAGGTATGGAGACCGTGGAAGAACGGGCTCGTCATGAACTGGGGATGGTCAAGGAGGGCGAAACCCTCTACCAGTTGCCGCAAAAATGACTCAGCAATTGCCGGCCTTCTGGGCCGTGATTCCCGCCGCGGGCGTTGGTGCCCGCATGGCTGCCGACCGGCCCAAGCAGTATCTGCAGTTGGGCGGGCAGACAATCCTCGAGCATAGCCTCGACTGTTTTCTAGGCCACCCTGCGCTCAAGGGCATGGTGGTCAGCATTGCCGATCAAGACCCGTACTGGCCCGACCTGCGCTGTGCCAGCGATGGGCGCATACAGCGTGCCCCGGGCGGGCGCGAGCGTGCCGACTCGGTGCTCAATGCCTTGCTGTTGCTGCATGCCCAGGGGGCGTCGGACGACGACTGGGTGCTGGTGCACGATGCGGCGCGGCCCAACCTGGCACGTAGCGACCTGGATCGGTTGTTGACCGAGCTGGCTGATGACGCCGTGGGTGGCTTGTTGGCGGTCCCGGCGCGGGACACCCTCAAGCGCGCCGGCGCCGATGGCCGGGTGAGCGCCACGGTGGATCGCAGTACCGTCTGGTTGGCGTATACGCCGCAGATGTTCCGTCTGGGGATGCTGCACCGGGCACTGGCCGAGTGCCTGGTGTCGGATGTGGCGGTCACCGACGAGTCCTCCGCCATCGAGTGGGCCGGCTACGCGCCACGCCTGATCGAAGGGCGCAGCGACAACATCAAGGTGACCCGGCCGGAAGACCTGGAGTGGTTGCGTCAGCGCTGGGCGACTCGCCGCTAAAGGTCATCTGCCTGTAATGGCCTCTTCGCGGGTAAACCCGCTCCCACAGGACTGTCACTGACTTCAGGTGCGGTGAAATCGTGTGGGAGCGGGTTTACCCGCGAAGAGGCCAGTACCATCAGCACCTGTCTTCAGCCCTGCCGATACTCCGGCAACTGCGCCAACCCTTCCTTGAGATAGTCCACCAACCGTCGCACCTTCGGCGACAGATGCCGCTGCTGCGGATACAGCGCCCACACCGCAGTGTTCGGCGGCTGGTGCCCCTCCAGCAACGACACCAGCGCGCCACTGTGCAGATGTTCCAGCACGTAATAATCCGGTAGCTGACACAAGCCCATCCCCTGCAACGCCGCATCCAGCACCGCCTGCCCGCTGTTGCAACGCCAGTTGCCCTGCACCCGTTGGCTGAATTCGCGCCCATCCTGCTGCAGCGCCCACAGGTCGGAACTGCCGATCAGGCAATTGTGCCGCGCCAGTTCCGACAGGCTGTGGGGGCGGCCATAACGCTCCAGGTAGGCGGGCGAGGCGCACAGGTACATGCGCCGAGGCGCCAGGCGCGTGGCGACCAGCCGCGAGTCCTGCAGGCGCCCCAGGCGGATCGCCATGTCCATGCCTTCATGCAGCAGGTCGAGGGTGCGGTTGCTCAGTTCCACTTCGACCCGCAATTGCGGGTACTGCGCCATGAACCGCGTCACCAGCGGCACGATGAACCGTTCACCATAGGCAACGGCGCAAGTCATGCGCAGCAAGCCTTTGGGTTCGCTGGCCAGGTCGCCCATGGCGCGCAGCGCCTCTTCACGGCCGTCCTGCAGGCGCTGGCAATGCTGGAGGAAGGTCTGCCCGGCTTCGCTCAGGGTCACCCGCCGGGTGCTGCGGTACAGCAGGCGGGTCTGCAGGCGTTCTTCAAGGCGGGCGATCTGCCGGCTGATATGGGACGAGGACACCCCCAGGCGCTCGGCGGCCGCGGTGAACTGGCCTGATTCGGCGACGGCGACGAACTCGTCGATGCCTTCCCAGCGACTGCTCATGGATTATCCCTGTATGGCAATAATGTTTTTTAGTTGGCCGGATTATTCATCAAATAGGCATGAATTACACTGCGAGACTGATATCGACACTCTGTCTGGAGACCCATGATGATCAAGTCCCGTGCTGCCGTAGCCTTCGAGGCCAAGAAACCCCTGGAAATCGTCGAAGTCGACGTGGCCATGCCCAAGGCCGGTGAAGTGCTGTTGCGCGTGGTCGCCTCCGGGGTCTGCCACACCGACGCCTACACCCTGTCCGGTGCCGACCCGGAGGGCATCTTCCCGTCGATCCTCGGCCATGAGGGCGGGGCGATCGTCGAGGCGGTAGGTGAGGGCGTCACCTCGGTGGCGGTCGGTGACCATGTGATCCCGCTGTACACCCCGGAATGCGGCAAGTGCAAATTCTGCCTGTCGGGCAAGACCAACCTGTGCCAGGCGATCCGCGCCACCCAGGGCAAGGGCCTGATGCCCGACGGCACCAGCCGTTTCAGCTACAAGGGCCAGCAGCTGTTCCACTACATGGGTACCTCGACGTTCTCCGAGTACACCGTGCTGCCGGAAATCTCCGTGGCCAAGATCCAGAAGGAAGCACCGCTGGAGAAGGTCTGCCTGCTCGGCTGCGGCGTCACCACCGGTATCGGTGCCGTGCTCAACACCGCCAAGGTCAAGCCGGGTGACACCGTGGCTATCTTCGGCCTGGGCGGCATTGGTTTGTCGGCGGTGATCGGTGCGGTCAAGGCCAAGGCCTCGCGCATCATCGCCATCGACATCAACCCGGCCAAGTTCGAGATCGCCCGCCAATTGGGCGCCACCGACTGCATCAACCCGAAGGATTACGACCGCCCGATCCAGGAAGTCATCGTCGACCTTACCGACGGCGGCGTGGACTTCTCCTTCGAGTGCATCGGCAACGTGCAGCTGATGCGTGCGGCGCTGGAGTGCTGCCACAAGGGCTGGGGCGAGTCGGTGATCATCGGCGTAGCCGGTGCCGGCCAGGAAATCGCCACCCGTCCGTTCCAGCTGGTCACCGGCCGCGTCTGGCGCGGTTCGGCGTTTGGCGGCGTGCGTGGCCGCAGCGAGCTGCCGAGCTACGTTGAGATGTCCGAGAAGGGCGAGATCCCGCTGGACACCTTCATCACCCACACCATGGGCCTGGAAGACATCAACAAGGCCTTCGACCTGATGCACGAAGGCAAGAGCATCCGTAGCGTTATCCACTTCTGAGGCCCCTGCCATGACGCTGGAAAACATCTCCTGCCAGAAAAGCTTCGGCGGCTGGCACAAGCGCTACCGGCACAGCTCCAAGGTGCTCGGTTGCGACATGGTGTTCGCCGTGTACCTGCCGCCCCAGGCCGAGCAGGGCGAGAAGCTGCCGGTGCTGTACTGGCTCAGCGGCCTGACCTGCACCGACGAGAACTTCATGCAGAAGGCCGGCGCCCAGCGTCTGGCCGCAGAGCTTGGGCTGATCATCGTCGCCCCTGATACCAGCCCGCGTGGCGAAGGGGTGCCGGGTGATCCGGAGGGCGCCTGGGACTTCGGCCTGGGTGCCGGCTTCTACCTCAACGCCACCCAGCAGCCCTGGGCCCAGCACTACCGCATGCACGACTACGTGGTGGACGAGCTGCCGGCACTGATCGAGGCGCACTTCCCTGCGTCCGATCAGCGCAGCATCAGTGGCCACTCCATGGGCGGGCATGGCGCGCTGGTCTGCGCCCTGCGCAACCCGGGGCGTTACCGCTCGGTGTCGGCGTTCTCGCCAATCAGCAACCCGATGGACTGCCCTTGGGGCGAGAAGGCTTTCAGCCGCTATCTGGGCGAAGACCGGGCGCGCTGGCGCGAGTGGGATGCCAGTGTGTTGCTGGCCGAGGCGGGTGAATGCCCGCCGCTGCTGGTGGACCAGGGGGATCGCGACGACTTCCTCGAAAAACAGCTCAAGCCAGAAGTGCTGGAGCAGGCCGCCCGCAAGGGTGGGCATGGGCTGACCCTGCGTTTGCAGCCGGGTTACGACCATAGCTACTACTTCATCGCCAGCTTCATCGATGAGCATCTGCGCCATCATGCGGTGGCACTGGGCAGGGGGTGACCAGGCAACTCAGTGTTGGCTTTTTCGCGGGTAAACCCGCTCCCACAGGGTATCTGCAGCCCTCGGCTTGCAGTGTTCCCTGTGGGAGCGGGTTCACCCGCGAAGGGCTGCACAGCAGCCCCAAGACTGCATGAAAGCAGGTAGAATCACGCCCTGTCTCAATCAGGGCGTTTTTCTATGCGTATTGGCCATGGCTACGATGTCCACCGTTTCGCCGACGGTGATTTCATTACCCTGGGCGGGGTGCGTATCCCCCACAAATACGGCCTGCTGGCCCATTCCGATGGTGACGTGCTGCTGCATGCCCTGAGCGATGCCCTGCTTGGCGCTGCGGCGCTGGGCGACATCGGCAAGCACTTCCCGGACACCGACCCGCAGTTCAAGGGCGCCGACAGCCGCGTGCTGCTGCGCCATGTGCTGGGTGTCGTGCGCAACAAGGGCTGGAAGGTCGGTAACGTCGACGCCACCATCGTTGCCCAGGCGCCGAAAATGGCCCCGCATATCGAAACCATGCGCCAGCGCATCGCCGAAGACCTGCAGGTCGAGCTCGACCAGGTCAACGTCAAGGCCACCACCGAAGAAAAGCTGGGCTTCACCGGCCGTGAGGAGGGGATCGCTGTGCATGCGGTTGCCCTGTTGCTGCCGGTATGAACGAACTGCAACTGCTGGGGCCGCGTGCCTCGGGTGAGGCCCTGGGTACTGCGGTGCTCAAGGCGGTGGCCGAAGATTTCCAGGTCGACGAAGTGCTCGACATCCCGCTGTCCGGCCAGGGCGAGCACCTGTGGCTGTGGGTCGAGAAGCGTGACCTCAACACCGAAGAAGCCGCCCGCCGCCTGGCGCGCGCCGCCGGCGTGCCAGTGCGTTCGATCAGCTATGCCGGCCTCAAGGACCGTCAGGCCCTGACCCGCCAATGGTTCAGCCTGCACCTGCCGGGCAAGGCCGACCCTGACCTGTCCCGTGCCGAAGACGAAACCCTGCGTGTGCTCAAGCAGGTGCGCCACCAGCGCAAGCTGCAGCGTGGCGCCCATGCGGCCAACGGTTTCACGCTGCGCCTGACCGCGCTGCAGGCCGACCACCAGGCCCTCGATGCACGCCTCGAGCAACTCAAGCAGCACGGTGTGCCCAACTACTTCGGTGGCCAACGTTTCGGCCATGCCGGTGGCAATGTTCACGATGCCCAGGATTGGGCAGCCCGCCAGGCGTTGCCGGAGCAACGCAACGTACGTTCGCGGTTGCTCTCGGCGGCGCGCAGCTACCTGTTCAACCAGGTGCTGGCCGCGCGTGTGGCCGATGGCAGCTGGCAGCGCGCCCAGGTCGGCGACTTGTTGGCCTTCACCGACAGCCGCAGCTTCTTCCCCGCGGGCGAGGCCGAATGCAGCGATCCACGGCTGGCCATTCTCGACCTGCACCCCACCGGCCCCCTATGGGGTGAAGGCGATGCCCCGAGCAGTGGCGCCACGCTGGCGATCGAATCGGCCATCGCCGAACAGCATCCAGCACTGTGCCAATGGCTGGCGCGGGCGGGCATGGATCACGAACGACGTATCCTGCGGCTCCCTATTGGGCGGCTGACGTGGCATTATCCCGAGCCTGATATCCTGCAACTGGAATTCGTCCTTCCGGCCGGATGCTTCGCCACCGTGGTGGTGCGCGAACTCGTCGATCTGGTGCCGGCAGGGCAGACGGACAGCCCATGCGTATTCTGATTTCGAATGACGACGGTGTTACCGCACCTGGCCTCGCCGCGCTGCATGCTGCGCTGGCGGATTACGCCGAGTGCGCGGTGATTGCCCCGGATCAAGACAAGAGCGGCGCCGGCAGTTCGCTGACGCTGGACCGGCCCCTGCACCCGCAGACATTGGCCAACGGCTTCATCAGCCTCAACGGCACGCCGACCGACTGCGTGCACCTGGGGCTCAACGGCCTGTTGCCGCAAACCCCTGACATGGTGGTGTCCGGTATCAACCTGGGCGCCAACCTGGGCGATGACGTGCTGTATTCCGGCACGGTCGCCGCCGCGCTCGAAGGGCGCTTCCTGGGGGGCACGTCACTGGCCTTCTCGCTGCTCTCGCGACAAACCGACAACCTGCCGGCGGCGGCCTACATCGCCCGTCGCCTGGTCGAGGCGCAGGCACGCCTGGAGCTGCCGCCACGCACCGTGCTCAACATCAACATCCCCAACCTGCCGTTGGAGCATATCCGCGGCATCCAGCTCACCCGGCTGGGGCACCGGGCACGCGCGGCGGCACCGACCAAGGTGGTCAACCCGCGGGGCAAGGAAGGCTACTGGATCGCCGTGGCCGGCGATGCCGAGGATGGCGGGCCGGGCACTGACTTCCACGCGGTGATGCAGGGCTATGTGTCGATCACCCCGTTGCAGCTGGACCGCACCTTCAATGACGCCTTCGAGCGCTTCGAGGGCTGGCTGGAGGGCGTGCTCTGATGCGCGAACAGGACGATCTGATGCGCCGAGGTATCGGCATGACCTCACAGCGTACCCGGGAGCGGCTGATCCAGCGCTTGTGCGAGGAGGGCGTGTCGAACACCCGGGTGCTCGACGCGATTCGCCGTACCCCGCGCCACCTGTTCGTCGACGAGGCCCTGGCTCACCGTGCCTACGAAGACACCGCGTTGCCGATCGGCCACAACCAGACCATCTCGCAACCCTTCATGGTTGCGCACATGAGTGAGCTGTTGCTGGAGGCCGGGCCGCTGGACAAGGTGCTGGAGATCGGCACCGGTTCCGGCTACCAGACCGCGATCCTGGCACAGCTGGTGGAGCGGGTGTTCTCGGTGGAGCGCATCAAAGTCCTGCAGGACCGTGCCAAGGAGCGCCTGGTCGAGCTCAACCTGCGCAACGTGGTGTTCCGTTGGGGCGATGGCTGCGAAGGCTGGCCGGCGCTGGCGCCGTACAACGGCATCATCGTCACCGCCGTGGCGCCGGAGGTGCCCCAGGCACTGCTTGACCAACTGGCACCCGGCGGGCGCATGGTCATCCCGGTCGGGCCGGCAGGGGAGGTGCAGCAGTTGATGCTGATCGTCCGCGAAGAGCACGGTTTCTCGCGCCGCGTGCTGGGGGCGGTGCGCTTCGTGCCGTTGCTCAACGGCCCGCTGGCCTGACAAAACACGGAATATTTGCGTCAGCAACGAATTCCCGCGGCCGGGTCCTGTCTATCTGGCGGGGTATCTGGCGTTCGCCGGTTCACTACGGGCCACCCCAAGCGAGGCGGCTCGGTTATAATTGCAACATTATTGCATTTTGCATCGTCATCTTTCGGCACCATGAGGGGAGCGCGGGTGGGTCACACAGGCATTCGGCAGCGCAAGGAACGATCGGTTTTGAAGCTTGTGGTGATTGTGCTGGCCATGGGAACCCTGTTGGCCGGCTGCTCCAGTACCGGCTCGAGCGGTGCGCGCGTGGTCGACCGCAACAATGCTGCGCCCAAGCGCCCGGCCGTCACCTCTGGGCAGTACGTGGTCAAGCCCGGCGACACGCTGTTCTCCATCGCCTTCCGCTACGGCTGGGATTACAAGGAGTTGGCGGCGCGCAACAATATTCCCCCGCCCTACACCATTCGTCCGGGCCAGCCGATTCGCTTCAACAGTGGTGCCGGTGGCAGTACCACGGTGGTCACCAGCAGCCCATCTTCGTCGAGCAAGACCACAGTCATCCGCCGCCCGGTCGGTACTCCGCCGCCGCCGGCGAACAATGGCAAATCGGCCACTTCGGCGTCTTCGTCTTCCTCGCAAACGGTTGCCCAGGTGCCCGCCGCAGAGCGCGCCGTTGGCGGCTGGACGTGGCCGGCGAACGGCGTGCTGATTGGAAAATTTGCTTCAAACGGCAGTTTGAATAAAGGCATTGATATCGCCGGTGATTTGGGACAGCCTGTTTTTGCTGCCGCTGATGGTGCAGTGGTTTACGCGGGGAGTGGCTTGCGGGGCTACGGCGAGCTGATCATCATCAAGCACAGCGATACCTACGTCAGTGCCTACGGCCACAACCGCAGGCTTTTGGTTCGGGAGGGGCAGCAGGTCAAGGCAGGGCAGACGATCGCAGAGATGGGATCCACGGGCACTGATCGGGTGAAGCTGCATTTCGAGATTCGCCGCCAGGGTAAACCCGTCGACCCACTCCAGTTCCTGCCACGCCGTTGATCTTTGTCCCAGCCTGTTCCTCCGACGTAGAGGGGACAGGCTCCAGCGCTACCACGGAAAGGTGACGCTCGAGTCTGAGTTCGAACTCAGCAAAGGACTATAACAATGGCTCTCAGTAAAGAAGTGCCGGAGTTTGACATCGACGACGACCTGCTCCTGATGGAGACAGGCATCGTTTTGGAAACGGATGTGGTGTCAGACGAACCTGCTGTACCTTCGGTTCGGACCAAGTCGAAACAGAGCGCATCGCTCAAGCAGCACAAGTACATCGATTACAGCCGGGCGCTCGATGCCACCCAGCTGTATCTCAACGAAATCGGCTTCTCGCCTCTGCTCTCGCCAGAGGAAGAAGTGCATTTCGCGCGCCTGTCGCAGAAGGGCGACCCCGCAGGGCGCAAGCGCATGATCGAAAGCAACCTGCGCCTGGTGGTGAAGATCGCCCGTCGTTACGTCAATCGTGGCCTGTCGCTGCTCGACCTGATCGAGGAAGGCAACCTGGGCCTGATTCGTGCGGTGGAGAAGTTCGACCCCGAACGCGGCTTCCGCTTCTCGACCTATGCCACCTGGTGGATCCGCCAGACCATTGAGCGGGCGATCATGAACCAGACCCGCACCATCCGCCTGCCGATCCATGTGGTCAAGGAGCTCAACGTCTACCTGCGTGCTGCGCGGGAGCTGACGCAAAAGCTCGACCATGAGCCGTCACCGGAAGAGATCGCCAACCTGCTGGAGAAACCGGTAGCCGAGGTCAAGCGCATGCTCGGTCTCAACGAGCGGGTTTCGTCGGTGGACGTCTCGCTGGGCCCGGACTCCGACAAGACACTGCTGGACACGCTCACCGATGACCGCCCCACAGACCCTTGCGAGTTGCTGCAGGACGATGATCTGTCGCAAAGCATCGACCAGTGGCTGGGCGAGTTGACCGACAAGCAGCGTGAGGTCGTCGTGCGTCGTTTCGGTTTGCGCGGCCATGAAAGCAGTACCCTGGAGGATGTGGGCCTGGAGATCGGCCTGACCCGCGAGCGGGTGCGGCAGATCCAGGTCGAGGGCCTCAAGCGCCTGCGCGAGATTCTCGAGAAGAACGGTTTGTCCAGCGAGTCTCTGTTCCAGTAGCACTGACGTCGCCGCAAAAAACGCCCCGATAATCTCGGGGCGTTTTTGTTCATGCAGGCGAAATGTTTAGTTATCTACCCTTGTGCTATCGCGTGTAAGTGATCGCTTACTTGTGATGTAAGTAATCGTTGTAGGGGTTAGTAAATCAATGTCGTTTTCACTGACGTACTTTTTCTAAGGTATTGAATATAAAGCTATTTTTTGGTGTTAGCGATTGTTGCGCCTGAAATCTCTTGAGAGATTCGCCGCTTGCCGGCGCCGTGGGAATCGCTAGTATTCGAACTGTGCCGACGGACAGGCACAGGTGCTCAGGATGAGTACCAGGACATCGCAGGGAGTGATTCATCAGGACGATGAGTGGGATATACAGGGACTACGGAAAAAATGTGGGCGGGTCAAACCGCCCCTTTTTTTTGCCCGCTGAAAATGAAAAAAGGCCCATTACGGGCCTTTTTTGCATTTGGACGATCAGCGTTCCAGATCGGCGATCTTGCCTGGCTTGCCGTCCCACTCTTCAGCGTCGGGCAGAGCGTCCTTGCGCTCGGTGATGTTCGGCCAGATCTCCGCCAGCTCGGCGTTCAGCTCGATGAAGTTCTCCATGCCGGAAGGCACTTCGTCTTCAGAGAAGATGGCCTGGGCCGGGCACTCTGGCTCGCACAGTGCACAGTCGATGCACTCGTCCGGGTGAATCACCAGGAAATTCGGGCCTTCGTAGAAGCAGTCCACCGGACAGACTTCCACGCAGTCGGTGTATTTGCATTTGATGCAGTTGTCGGTGACGACGAAGGTCATTTCTAATTCTCTCCTCAGGCGACGGCAGCTTGCCCTTCCTTCCAGGGCAGCGCGGTTCACGGTGGTGGCTGCAGGCCAGGCTAATAACCTGCAGCGCTCGCGAACCGCGCCGGATTCTACCAGCTTGTGTGGGTGGCCGTTATAACAGGTTCTTCAGTTGATATAGCATTTCGATAGCTTGGCGCGGGGTCATGTCGTCCAGGTCCAGCTTGCCCAGCTTCTCGATGGCCGGGTGTGGCAGGCTGGCGAACAGGTCGCTTTGGTGCGGCACGCCCGGCTCGCCCTTGCTCTTGCTGGCAATCGGCGTTTCATGGGGCAGGCTGGCGGTTTCCAGGCGGCCCAGGTGCTCACGGGCACGCTGGATCACCGGCCCCGGCACGCCCGCCAGTTGCGCCACGGCCAGGCCGTAGCTCTGGCTGGCAGGGCCAGGCAGCACGTGGTGCAGGAAGACGATGCGTTCATTGTGTTCGGTGGCGTTCAGGTGCACGTTGGCCACCAGTGGCTCACTCTCCGGCAGCACGGTCAGCTCGAAGTAGTGCGTGGCGAACAGCGTATAGGCACGCAACTGGGCCAGGCGCTCGGCGGCGGCCCAGGCCAGCGACAGGCCGTCGAAGGTGCTGGTGCCGCGGCCCACTTCGTCCATCAGCACCAGGCTGCGGTCGGTGGCGTTGTGCAGGATGTTGGCGGTCTCGCTCATCTCGACCATGAAGGTCGAGCGCCCGCCGGCCAGGTCGTCGCTGGAACCGATACGGGTGAAGATGCGATCGACCAGCGACAGCTCGCAGCGGGCTGCCGGCACGAAGCTGCCGATATGGGCCATCAGCACGATCAGGGCGGTCTGGCGCATGTAGGTGGATTTACCGCCCATGTTCGGGCCGGTAATGATCAGCATGCGCGTACTGTTGTCGAGCCCCAGGTCGTTGGCCACGAACGGCGTGGTCAGTACTTGCTCGACCACCGGGTGGCGGCCTTGCTCGATGCGCAGGCAGGGTTCGTCGACGAAGCTTGGGCAGTTCAGGTCCAGGTTCAGCGCGCGCTCTGCGAGGTTGCTCAGTACGTCCAGTTCAGCCAGGGCGGCGGCGCTGTCCTGCAGCGGTGCCAGGTGGCCGATCAGGGTTTCGAGCAGGGCGTCATAGAGCATCTTCTCGCGGGCCAGGGCGCGGCTCTTGGCCGACAGCGCCTTGTCCTCGAAGGCCTTGAGCTCAGGGGTGATGAAGCGCTCGGCGCCTTTGAGCGTCTGGCGGCGAATGTAATCGCCCGGCGCCTGCTCGGCCTGCTTGGTCGGCAATTCGATGAAATAGCCGTGTACGCGGTTGTAGCCGACCTTGAGGTTGGCCAGCCCCGTACGGGCTTTCTCGCGGGCTTCCAGGTCGATGAGGAACTGGCCGGCGTTCTCGCTCATCGCCAGCAACTCGTCGAGCTCGCTGTCGTAACCGGTCTTGAGCACGCCGCCGTCGCGGATCACCGCGGGCGGGTTGTCGATGATCGCCCGCTCGAGCATGCCGGCCAGTTCGGGGTAGGTGCCGGTGATCGCGGCCAGACGCGCCAGGTGCGGCGCCTCAAGCTCAGCCATGGCGTTCTGCAGCTCGGGCAGGGCGCCGAGGGCGTCGCGCAG
Organism: Pseudomonas sp. ES1; assembly: GCF_050586605.1. NCBI lineage: Bacteria > Pseudomonadati > Pseudomonadota > Gammaproteobacteria > Pseudomonadales > Pseudomonadaceae > Pseudomonas > Pseudomonas sp. ES1. The sequence goes on from NZ_JBOBDM010000012.1 coordinate 17,405, forward strand.
GCGCGCCAGGTCACGCGGGCGGGCGTTGCGCAGGCCGATACGCGCCAGGATGCGTTCGAGGTCACCGATCTCCTTGAGCTGCGGTTGCAGCTTTTCGAAGCGGTAGCCGTCGAGCAGGCAGCGGATCGAGTCCTGGCGCGCCTTGAGTACTTTGAGGTCGCGCAGCGGGCGGTTCAGCCAGCGGGTCAGCAGGCGGCTGGCCATGGCGGTCTGGCAACGGTCGAGCACCGACTGCAGGGTGTTGTCGCGGCCACCGGCCAGGTTGATGTCCAGCTCCAGGTTGCGGCGGCTTGCGGCATCGAGGATGACGGTGTCGTCCATGCGCTCGTGGCGCAGGCTGCGCAGGTGGGGCAGGGCGGTGCGCTGGGTTTCCTTGGCGTAGGTGAGCAGGCAGCCGGCGGCGCCGATGGCCAGGGTCAGCTTGTCGCAGCCGAAACCTTTGAGGTCCTTGGTTGCAAACTGCTGGCACAGGCTCTTGCGCGCCGAATCACGGTCGAAGTCCCACGGTGCACGGCGGCGAGCGCCCGGGCGCTTCTCGGCCGGCAGGCCCTGGGGCCAGTCATCGGGGATCAGCAGCTCGACCGGGTTGATGCGCTCAAGCTCCGCCAGCAGGTTCTCCCAGCCCTTGATTTCCTGCACGCTGAAGTTGCCGCTGGTGATGTCCAGCACTGCCAGGCCGAACAGGCGTTCATCGCCCAGCAGGGCGGCGATCAGGTTGTCGCGGCGCTCGTCGAGCAGGGCCTCGTCGCTGATCGTGCCGGGGGTGATGATACGCACCACCTGGCGCTCCACCGGGCCCTTGCTGGTGGCCGGGTCGCCGATCTGCTCGCAGATCACCACCGATTCGCCGAGCTTGACCAGCTTGGCCAGGTAGCCTTCCAGCGAATGGAACGGAATCCCGCACATGGGGATCGACTGGCCCGCCGACTGGCCGCGGGCGGTCAGGGTGATATCCAGCAGTTTTGCGGCTTTCTTCGCATCTTCGTAGAAGATCTCGTAGAAATCGCCCATGCGGTAGAACATCAGCTGGTCCAGGTGCTGGTTCTTCAGCTTCCAGTACTGCTGCATCATCGGGGTGTGTGCGGAGAGATCCGAAATTGCTTTATTCATCAAGGGCTTGGCGGGTTTTTCGGTCGAGGGTGGGGCAAAAATGGGGCATTGTACCATTGGTTCCTGCCCCGAAAGTGCCAGCATTTTGGCTATCATTGGACTCGTCATGGCCCAAGTGTGGGGCTATGATGCCCGAATTTTCACTCCTCCGCTTGCAGCAGCCAGTGGGATGGCGTTCGCGATGTGCTCAAAGGGACCCGCATGACCGATTCAGAAAAGAAACTCATAAGCCGGACGCTGCAGCTGAAGCCTGTGAAGTTCTCAGAGCTTAAGGATGGTAATGATAATACACTCCCTGTGCTCATGAGATTACTTGCTGACACGTTTACTACTGTAGGTGAACGGATGGATGAGACGGGCACTCGAATAGATGATGAGTTTATTCCTGATCTCTGTACATTTTTTAATAACTATCAAGAGTTGGACGAGAAAACTTGCATCTTTGAAGTGTGGTCCTATGAGCCGGGAGTGATTCCTCAGACCTTAACACCTGATCCGGATGAGGAAAATGCTGTAGTTGATACGGCTGGGCACGTTGACAATGATGGCGAGAAACGTGAATTTATTCATATAGCCCACGTGTTAGCGTATGGACATTCAGCCATTGTCGAAAGTACGCGGAGCACTGGCGGGGTTTATAATATTCAGCGCTATCTTAATAAGATGGCGCGTAAGGCAGGCCTGGGCCGAAAGGGAACTTTCTTTATGACAGATGCGGTTACAAAGCAGCTGTCGAAAGAGATTGACCGCGCGGGCGGCGCTGTGGGTTTCACCGTGGGGGTAACCCAGGTGGATCCAAATAGCCAAAGCGCATTGATTGGCCTCCTTTCCAATGTCCGTGGCTATATGCCTTCGTCTGGATTGATGACCGTAGACTGGCGGTCAAAGGATAAACTGCCTACGAAGAAGGTAATCGAGGCTTACGACGAGGCGCAGAAGCAGGATGAGGTTGAGAGTGTTATCATCCACCTCAGCGATGGATCCTCGATCAGGGGGCTGTCCAAGTTTAAAATTAAGCAAACGGTTCATGTCGCAGACGTGGGGGGCCGTAACCCCAGTCAAGCAGAACTAAAGCGTAAAATGGTGCTCTACTTGGAAGAGCTTTGCACGCCCGGAGCAGATGGGAAAAGGATTTTGGACGAATCTGGAGCGCTGGCAGACAATGAAATATTTATACCTAATTCCCGAAGAAGTAAGAAACGCGAAACTGGTGAGGGATGAGCTCGCAGATGTTGCGAAGTCTGGAGCTAGTAATGGCATCTATCTTGCCTGGAACTTTGCAGTTCTAGTGATTGGTGGGGTGCTGGGCTATTTTGGATCAGGCTTTGTTGATGACAACCTCCTCAATGCTGTCATTGCATTTGATGGCGTGATCATGGGGTTTGTCATTACGGCGATGTTGTTCTCCGGTCGCAGCCAGTTCATTAGTAAAATGTCTTACGAACAAACAGCACTTTACGCCCACAAGACGCGATATATGCTAATGTCGCAAATGAATACCTTGTTTGCGTTCTTGATGTGCCTGCTTTTTTGCGTTCTAACAATGGTTGCTAGCAAGGCAAAGGCGCAAGGGGTTCCAGAGGTAGCCGTAACAGTGTTGGTGGTTATGGCTTCTGCTTTTTTTGCGCTGGGATGCTATAGAGTCTTGCTTTTGCCTTTCCAGATATATGACGTACATTCATTTGCTCTGAGTAATCTGGTTGCCGATGCGAAGGAAGATGTTTCTAAAGATATCAGATCACGGACAGAAGACCGTCTGCGGCTACTTAAGTAGCCGCTTTGTTTCTTCCCTTAATTCCTTCCCAGATTCGGCTTAGTTCCTCCTCGGATTCAGAGTCCATCCACTTGGCGTAGACCTCCACCAGCATCGTGAAGTCCTTGTGCCCCATCTGCTTTGCGATGAACGCAAGGTTTCCTCGGGCAGTAAGGCACCAGCAGGCGTAGGTGTGCCTCGTCTGATACGGACGTCTTGGCCGGATGCCGGCGCGACGCTGAATCCCTGCCCATTTCGTGTTCCAGGCAGTTGAGACGAACCACTCATTGATCACCCGCTTCCTTGCCTGCGTGCTTGGGGATAGGAGCGGGGTGACCGACTCGTCTCGCCATTCGTGCCGGTTGTGGTACACGCGTATGTCCCGCTTGGGGTGCTTGGCTACGATGGCAATCAGCGTTCTGCAGGCCTCGATCGCAGGCTCCATTAACAGTACCGTTCGGGGCTTGCCTGTCTTGGGGAGCTTGAATGTGCCGTCGGCGGTGATCGCCCTGGTTACTTTGACCTTCCCGGCCTGCAGGTCGATGTCTTCCACAGCCAGCGCGCAGAGTTCACCAGGTCGCAGGCCGGTGTAGACGGCAAGCGTGGTTGCCGCGACATCTTGAGGGTGCAGGCAACCTTTCGTGACGATCAGGTCGAACTCCTCGTGCGTCAGTGGATCCGGCTCTTTCTCGCTCATGGCAAAGCGTGTGCACGCAGCAGCGAGCCCGGCCACGCAGTACTTGTTGCTCTCGCACCAGGTGAGAAACCCGGCGAAGGTGGCCAAGTAATGGTTAGCGGTCGATGGAGCGCGGGTCTCGATCAGTCGCGCCCGGAGTAGGTGAATATCCTCGGGCAACAGGATGCCTGCCAACCGATCCTTGCCCACCAGCTCGACGCAAATGTCGATGGCGTAGGCGTACTTCTCCTCGGTCATGGGGGTGATGTCGATGGCCTTCAGCGGTTTGTAACGTTCTGCCAGTGCCTCCAGGCGCTCGTCCTTCGCGCTGCTGTAGTTCCCGGCATGTTTTGAGTTCGGGAAGTGGCGCCCGTACTCGAAGGTGTTGGTCTTGATTTCATGAAGAATCGCCGCCCTGAGTAGGGCGGCATGTCTAATGTTGGCTTTAGTCACCGGCAGGCCAAGGGACTCACGGCAGCGGATGCGGCGCCACATGAAGGCGATCCGCAGGTTGCCGCCGTGTATCTCGATGCCTGTGTGCTTGGCCAGCTCGGCCTCTAGGCCACTTGAGGTGCGCTCTCGGCCCACTTGTCGTATTCCACCATGTTGATTGCGATGCGGCCGTCGGGGGCTTTTCGCCAGATCCGACCCTGTGGCCATGTTCCGTTCTTTACCTTGTGCTCGATGGCGTCAACGCTGTATTCGTGGTGAACGCTCAAGGCCTTGGCGGACTGGGCGATGCGCCTGCCGGCGGACGGTCCGGGCGTCGGCGTGGTCGCCGGAATGGTCCGCCGCCTCGGCGACGTCCTCGAGCGCAGCCAGCGCCTGAGTCGCCGGTCAAGCCTGCAACGATGTGGTCGCGGCTGGCGGGGATGGCGGACGGCAAGAGCGTTGGCGGCATGGTGCGCAGCATTCGCAGCGTCACCAGGGGGTTATCGAACGGGCCGGGTGGCAAGGTTCTCGATGCAGTGCCCGCCGTGCTTGACGTTGCCCTGAACGCTGAAACACGGAATGAGAAAGCGGAAGGCTACGGCGGCGTTGCCGGCGGGATGGCGGGCGCTTGGGCGGGTGGTGCGGCCGGCGCTGCAGCCGGTGCCGCGCTGGGGTCGGTTGTGCCGGTGCTGGGCACTGCGATTGGCGGTGCAGTTGGCGGGGCGATCGGGATGGCGATTGGCGGCCTGACTGGCGACACGGTCGGCGGCTGGCTGGGCAAGAAACTGTTCGGGGAGGACGAGCAGGTGGCCGGCGGCGACCAGGGCAAGTCGGCGCCGGGTGATGTCGCCCGCTCCATTGCTGCCGCCGCGCCTGCGCCGACAGCACCCGTAGTGGCCCAGGCGCTGGAACAGGCCAAGTCGAAGGGGGAGCCGCCGAAGGTCGACCAGCAGTTCTCCTATATGCCGAACATGCCAATCACGATCCAAGGTGACGCCAAGGACCCGGACCAGTTGTTCCGGTCGCTGGAGTCGAGGATTCGCAACAGCTGGGATAGCTGGTCGCGGGAAACCATGGGGCGGCAGGCGTCCACTCAATTGTTCGACGAAGCCCATGGCCTCCCAGTCGTAGACCAGCGAACCGGCTCTTGCCGTCGAGCAGCGCCTGCAGGCCGGTGCGCTTGCCGTTGGCCAACTGGCCGCCGATGATCGCCGAGGTCTGCTCGGGCACGGCCTCGACCTTGGCAACGCCGCAGGCAACGATCACCGCCCTGGCTCGGGTATAGATGGCACGGCAGGCTTTGGTGATGGCCGCGTTTGGCCCAAAGGCCGCGACTGCCTCGCGCTCGTTGGTGATCAGCACCAGATCGTTGGCCTTGGCCGCAGCATCGGGGCCTTCGGTGAAGGTGTCGACCAGGCCGATGATCGAGGACGCCGGCAGCGCGATCGGCCGCGCGCCCGTGTCGACGTTGGTGACGGTGACGCCGTGAAAGAATCCAGCCATGAAGTTCTCCAAAGACAAAAAAGCCCCGCAGTGCGAGGCCATGGGTACAGCGGGAATGAAAACGCCCCGGCAGTGCGGGGCGTTATTGAGGTTGCTCGGCGATCCAGGGCGGCGCCGCTGGCCGGTGATTGCTGTCAGGGAAGGCCTCGGACTGCGGCCAGTCCCGCAGAGCTTGCATGTACACCAACAGTGCGTTGAACTGATCGGGCGTCAACGTGGTGTCGGCGCCGATGTCAATCTGGTCGCGGTGCCGGTCACGCAGCCATGTAACGGCCAGCAACTCACCGTCGCGCCACCGCCGTTCCAGTTCGGCCAGCTCGGCAGCGGTTGCCGGCGGCGGATCGATCAGCACTGGCAGGCCGTCAACGTGCGCGCGGATCTTGCCAGGCGCGGGATTAGCGATCACGGACAAATACACCGCTTCGCTGATTACCACTGCATCAGTTGGCATGCTCGCGTGCAGCTCTGGAATGTAAGTGCAGCCTGTTTGTTCACTGTAAAAGCGCATCCAACCCTCACTCAATTGCCAATCGCGAAGATGCGAAACGGTGTCTGCGCAGGGAGGACTCCGTTCGTGCTCGACGCATCGGCATAAACTTGAACCCCTGTCTTGCTCAGATTCTTGACGTAACAGCCGTAGCTGTTCCCGTTGATCGCAACCGCATCAATCGTTGCCACCGCTTGAAAAGCGGCATTCGGAAACCCTATTGGAAAGCTAAAAGTGAACGGGCCTTGATCGACCCCGCTACCACTTCCGAGGGTGCTCCCCCATTGGATAATCAAGCCGCCGAGCCAGGCCGGAAAAGCGATGTAACCGTTTGCTGTCAGGCTTATTGAAAACCCGAACCGCAAACGCCGCAGGCTGAACCACTTGCGACCTTGGGCAACACCAGCGATCACCTCGGCTTCGGTAATTTCGCCCTCTAGTACAAAGTCCTGCACGTCCTTGTCACTTACAGCCAAACCACCTAGCTGGAAGTAGGTGCCATCGAAGCTCAGGTCATACAGCCCGCCTGCACGGATATCGCCGCTGACCAGATCCTCCAGGCCATTGCTGCCCGCCTTCTTCACCACCACCGCAGCCAGCCCATTGATACGGGCAGTCACCGCGCCGGTATTGCCAGCCGTGGCCTTGAACTGGAAGCGCTGCCCCGCCGCATAGGCCGCCAATGCAGCTTCACTGTTCTTCAGGGTCAGCACCAAGGCATTGGCCGTACCCGCCGCATCGCCGAGCCAAGCCAGCGGTCCGGCATCCTTCGCCACATCGGCACGACGCAGGTACTGCGGATGCGGGTTCACGGCATCGGTATGCGCCTTGAGCTGGTTGTGTGCATACAGCTCGGCCGCCCCGCGAGCCTTGTCCACGTAGTCGCGGGTGGCGAGCACGATGCTGGGGTCGATCTTCAGACTGATGTTCGCCACATTGCCGAACACTACGTGCATGCGGATGGTCTGCGTGCGGCCCGACCCTTGGACAAGCAGAGGCTTATAACTGGGCGGCGGTTTGGCCACCGCAATGAAGTTGCCACCGGCATCCTCCAGCCCTAACTCACGGATCCACCAGCCACCGATCTCTGGCGGGATCACCAGCTCGGCCACCATGACGGCCGGGTCTGAGGGTGATGGGTACAAGGCATTGAGCGGTGCTCGGTAGACCGGCCGGATCAGCGCCGCTTGGGCCGGGTTAGGGGTTGGGTCCGGCGTCTGGGACGGCTCACCGCCAGCATCCCCGATCAGCATATGGGTGATGTTCCAGGGTAGGCCCAGTGCGGTACTGTTGGCCTGCTGGGCTACCCCGACGTTGGTCAGGAACCCGCCGAATTGCGTGGTTGAGTTAGCCATTCAGGTAAATCTCAAGTAGGTCTGTAGTGTGGTCGGCCAGCACCTCGAAGGTGCCCACGCCGACGTCGATATCCGACGCCTCCCACGGGTACACGTCGATCGCCTCGCCGTCGCAGCTCGGCACGGCCTGATAGGCTGGAACGTAGGTTTCGAGGCTGATATCCAAGCTGAGCATGTGCCGGCTGACGGGTTTGGCGTCGTCGATCAACCGACTCAGTTCCAGGTAGGTCTGCTCATCGATGCCGGACTCGTCTACCCCCACCTTGAGGGCGAAGGTGCCGCGAGGGCCATAGGGCTGCAGCTCCCACCATTCGATGATTTCAATCAGATAGCCAAACGGCTCGACCACCCGCCGTAGCGCGCCGATGGTCCCCTTGTACGCATGCACGAAGAACGCCGAGCGAATGACCGACCGCTTCACCGCCTCCGACCAACTGTCGTCCCAGCGGTCCACCGACCAGGCCCAGGCCAACTGGTGCAGCAGGTGCGCCGGGCAGGTGTCCGGGTTGTACAAGGTGCGCAGCGGCACGTCGGTGACTTCGTCCGTGGCGTACTCGACGGCCCGCTCGAGCTGGGTGCTGTTCAGCGGTAGCAGGCTGTTCATGTCAGCCACCCCGCGTCACGGTAAAGCCCTCGCACCAGGCGGCCTGTGCCTTGGTCGGGGTGACGTCCTGCCACCCCACCAGTTCTACCCGCTCGACGCCGCCGATGTGCACCTGCGCATCAACACCCGATCGGGTAACGGCCACTCCCAGCCGGCGCCGAGGATTGACCCAAGCGCCCAGCCGGCGCCGGCATTCGGCTAGAATGGCCTCGTTCTCCGGCCCGGTGCCGACCATGTCCACCACCGCCTGGATGCGATAGGGCAGGATCTCGGCCGCCTGCACCGTCAACCGATCGGCCAGCGGACGGACGTCTTCTTCGCTTAGGTGCTGCTCCACCGTCTCCACCAAGTCCGGCGATGCGCTGCCGTTACCCACCAGGGACAGCACCGTCACGACCACCTCGGCCGGGGCCGGGCTTTCCGCCGTGGCGTCGGCCACCTGCCCGGAGGCGTTGCGCGCATGCAGGATGTAGCTGTTACGCGGGCCTGCCGTGGTCAGACCTTCGTAGACCAACTGCACCCGCTCGCGTAGCGCGTCGTCGGCTTCGAGCACTTCCTCGAGCGGCGGAACCGCCTTGAGATCCTCGGCCTGCACCACCAGCCGCCGCAGGCTGACGTTGGCCGCTAGCTGGTCCAGGTCAGGCCCTGCAGCGTAAGCCAGCATCAAGGCCTTGGCCGCATCGTTGACCCGGCCCCGATTCTGCAGCTTGCGGTAGGCAGCCAGTTCAAGCAGCTTGATGATCGGGTCACTCTCGAGCAGCGCGTCCCACTTGTCGCCCATGTACTCGCGGAACAGGTCCAGTTCCTCGTCGTACACGCCCTCGTAATCCAAGCTCTCCAGCACGCGCGGTGCCGGGAGCTGGGTCAAATCCATCGTACTCATACACTCACCTCTACCAGCGCGTCGTCGCCCAGGTACTGACCAGACAGCTGCAGGGTGACCTGGCCGTTGATGACGGCCTGCACACGCACACGCTCGAGCTTCAAACGCGGCTCCCAGCGCCCAAGGGCACGCGCCACCTCAGCCTGCACAGCGCTTTTCCAACCCTCGTTAACTGGAAGGTCGACGTACCGGCGCAGGTGGCTGCCGTACTCAGGCCGCATGCGCCGGCTGCCAACAGGGGTACCCAGGATGTCTTCGACGGACTGCCGCAGGTGCGACAGGCCGGTGACCAGCTGCCCCGTGCGACGGTCCATGCCGATCATGGTCAGGCCTCTTGTTCTTTGAAGTCAGACCGGTTGCGCAGGTACTCGAGGGCGAGCGTGTCGTCGCTCTTGACCTCGACCACACCCCGCACCACCACCAGCTCGGCCCAGTTGGGCAGGAACAACTTGCGACGGTCGTAGGCCTGGTCGATGAAGGTGACGCTCTGCACCACCGGCGCCGAAAGCGCAGCGCCTTCGTCGGTGTCTTCCAATGTCTTGGCCATGGATCCTCCAGGCGTAAAAAAGCCCGCTCGGGGCGGGCTGCTCAGTGTTTGTGGTTGGCCGTGTTGCCGGCGGTGTCGATGATCCGGCCGCCGCCGTTGATGTCGCCCGTGACCGTTAGCGGGCCATTGATTTGCACCTGGCCTTCCAGGGTGATGTTCGCGGCCTTGATAGCGGCACTGGTTGCCTCAGCCGCGATGCTGGTGGCCTTGACGCTGACAGTGATCGCCTTCGCCGTCAGGGTGGTTGTTTCTGCGCTGATGGCATCGTCGGTCTACGTACAGCCAGGTTGTCAGTGGCGCGGCGGCAGTGCAGGAGCGCCTCGGTTCGCTGAAAGAGCAGGCCGGAAAGGCCTCGGCAGCGATCAACCGCATCGCGGGGCAGGTGAGCCCGTCGCTGGCCAACATCCTGCCCACTGGCTCGGCGGGTATGACGCCGGCAGCGGAGGCGGTCCAGCCGTTCCCGCACCTGCTGATCCTGCAGCCGCTCGATCCGAAGGTGTCGCCGTACTACTTCAACCTGAACACGGCGGCGTTCGATGAGCTACGCCGGCAGACCTCGGCGCGCTGGGCCGCGCAGGAGCGCCTCACCCGCGACATTGCCCAGCAGGCAGTGGGCCACGGCGAAGACAAGTTGAGCCTCAAGGGGGCGATCTTCCCAACGTTCAGGGGCGGCCTCAAGCAGCTCGATACGATCCGCGCAATCATCCGCACGCTGCAGCCGGTGACGCTGATCACCGGCTATGGCGACGTGCTGGGCACCTGGTGCCTGGTCAGCGCCGACGAGGAACAGAGTGCGCTGCTGGGTGGCGGCATCCCGCGCAAACAAGGGTTCTCACTGGAGTTCGTGAAGTATGGCGAAGACATGCAGAACGTCTGACGGGGATCTGCTCGACACGCTGTGTTACCAGCATTACGGCCACCTCAACGTTACCGTTGAGCTGGTGATGCAGGCCAACCAGGGGCTGGCCGATGAGGTGCAGCCCTATCGCGCGGGGATCCTGATCCGCCTGCCGGATCTGCCGGTGCCGTCGATCGAGACGGTGCTGCTCTGGGGTTGATCCCCGCCCACTCACAAGCCCCGCCCCGTGCGGGGCTTCTTCATTCTGGAGGCTACATGCAGCCGACGTTCCGCCTTGTCGCCGATGGCAAGGACATCACGGCGCTGATCAATGACCGGCTCTTGCTGTTGCGCACGACCGACAAGCCGGGGATGGACTCCGACGAGTTCGAGCTGCGCATCGATGACCGCGACGCGGCCGTGGCGTTGCCCGGGCGAGGTGCTGGTATCGAGGTGCACCTGGGCTATGTCGGTAAGGCCCTGGCCCGCCTGGGCCGTTACACGGTCGACGAGATCGAGGTCTCAGGCCCGCCACGCACGATCGTCATCCGGGGCAAGGCCAGCGACATGCGCGGTACTGGCAAGACCACGCGCAGCGGCAGCTGGGAAAACGTCCCGTTGTCGCAGATCGTGCGCGACATCGCCGCCCGCAACGGCTGGACACCGGTCTGTCCGGTGCAGACGAAGGTCGACCGCGTCGACCAGCGCAATGAATCGGACTTCAACTTCATCACGCGCCTGGCCAAGCAGTACGACTGCACGGCGAAGGTCGGTGACGGCAAGCTGTTGGTGATGCCGCGTGAGGCCAGCGTAAATGCCAGTGGCAAGGCGTTTGGCACGGTGACGATCACCCCGGCCAATGTGAGTCGGTGGCAGTTTAGGCTCGGCGATCGCAGTGCGCAGAAGGCAGTGAAGACCCAGCACCAGGACAAGAAGAGCGGCAAGTTGGTGGTGGTCGAGCTGGCCAACGACGAAGCGCCCAGCAACCTGCCGGCAGTCCATACCGACCGCCACATCTATCCCGACAAGACAGCCGCCGAACAGGCCGCCAAGGCCAAGCTGGCCGCGTTCAATCGCAGCACGGCCGGCGTGCGCCTGCAGATGGCGGGGCGCACCGACTTGTTTGCCGAGCGGGTCATCAACGCCCAGGGCTTCAAGATAGGCCTGGATGGTGAGTACCTGGTCGACAGCGTCGAGCAGACGTTCGATGCCTCCGGCTGGACGACGGCGGTGGAGTGCAACGGCGGCAGGAAGGGCAAGGCGAAAGCCAAGGGCAAGAAAAAGAAATCCGACAAGCCACTGAAGGTGGTCGACGTTAACCCGGCCTGAGCGGCCACTGCAGGAGATCCAACATGACTGTCACACTCAAGCAGCTGCAGCACATCCTCCCCAACGCCGGCACTCAAGCCGGCGTTTTTCTGCCCGTCCTGAATGCGGCAATGGTCAAGTGGGGCATTGTCACCCCGCTGCGCAAGCGTGCCTTCCTCGCCCAGGTCGGGCATGAGTCGGGCCAGCTGCGCTACGTCCGTGAGCTGGGCAACGACAAGTACCTGGCCAAGTACGACACCGGCAAGCTCGCCGCCCGGCTGGGCAACACGCCCGAGGCCGATGGCGACGGCCAGCGTTATTGTGGCCGTGGCCTGGTTCAGGTCACCGGGCATGACAACTACAAGCGTTGCGGCGAAGCCCTGGGCCTCGACCTGCTCGCCCGTCCCGAGCTGCTCGAGCGCCCCGAGCACGCGGCCGACTCGGCCGGCTGGTTCTGGCACCAGGCCGGCCTCAACTCGCTGGCCGACAAGGGGCCGGCGGCGTTTGAGGCCATCACCCGCCGTATCAACGGTGGGCTCAACGGCCAGGACGACCGCCTGGCCATCTACAAGCGCGCCGAGCAGGTGCTGATCTGATGTCGCTCGGAGCGCGGTGGGTGCTGCTCTCCCTGTTGCTCGGGGCGGCGATGGGTGGGCGCCTGGCGTGGTTGTGGCAGGCCGACGAGCTGCAGAAGCAGGAGGCCGGGTACGAGCGGCAGCTTGCGCAGAAAGACCTGGCGCACAGCCGCGAGCGGGAGGCCGCCGCCAGCGCCGCCCTGGATCAATTGGGGCTGCAGCAGGCCGCCCGGCGTGATCTGGAAGACCGCCTGCAGGTGCAGGGTAAAACCCATTGGAAGGAGATGAACGATGCCCAACAAGCTCAGGCTCGCCTGCGTGATCGGCTGGCTACTGCTGATCTGCGGTTGTCAGTCCTGGTCGACGCCGGATCCGTTGCCGCCCAGGGTTGTGGCGGTGGGGTGCGAGCGTCCGCCGGCACCGGAGGCGTGGTGGATGGAGCCCTACGCGCCCAGCTTGACCCAGCGCATGCTCGACGAATTGTCGCCATCACCGACGAAGGCGATCGAGCAGTGATCGCGCTGAAGGCCTGCCAGGCCTACGTGCGCGAAGTCACCCAGTAGAAAAGAGGCGAGCCGGGTGGATGCGTCAACATCCAGCCCGGCCCACCGAACCCGCAGACCCTTCCTGCAAGTCCAGCCGTGGCCCCTGCCTTGTGCACAAAGCGCGGCGAGCCTAACACCTGTTTATCCATACAGTAAAGACTTGCAATCAATGACCTCTCCTATCGTTCCCTGGATGGGCGGCAAGCGCCGCCTGGCCGACCGTTTGATCCCCCTCTTTCCCCCTCACGAATGCTATGTCGAAGTCTTCGCTGGCGGTGCCGCGTTGTACTTCATGCGACCCCAGGCTGCCCCGGTGGAGGTGCTCAACGACCTCAACGGCGACCTGGTGACGTTGTACCGCGTGGTGCAGAACCATCTCGAGGAGTTCGTCCGCCAGTTCAAATGGGCGCTCAGCTCTCGGCAGATCTTCGAGTGGCAGAAGATGACCCGCCCCGAGACGCTGACCGACATCCAGCGCGCAGCCCGGTTCTTCTACCTGCAGCAGCATGCCTTCGGCGGCAAGGTCACTGGGCAGACGTTCGGTACCGCCACCACTGGGCCGGCCATCAACCTGCTGCGCATCGAGGAGAACCTCTCGGCAGCCTGGCAGCGCCTCGCCGGCACCTACGTCGAGAACCTGTCCTGGCTCGACTGTGCCGAGCGCTACGATCGAGCGCACACGTTCTTCTACATGGACCCGCCGTATTGGCAGACCGCCGGCTATGGCGTCGACTTCCCGTTCGCAGAGTACGAGCGCATGGCCGACTTCATGCGGCGCTGCAAGGGCAGGGTGATGGTCAGCATCAACGACCACCCGGATATCCGGCGGTCCTTCGACGGCTTCCACTTCGAGACCCTGGACATCCGCTACACCACTGCGAACCAGCGGCACGGCAAGGCTGACGTCACTGGCGAGCTGGTGATCATGAACTGGCAGCCTGCCGGGTTGGGCCAGCTGTTCTAGCGATGGTGCTCCAGGCGTTCGTCGATCAACTCACCGCTGCGGATTGACGTGAGAGCGATCTAACAGTTAACTGTGTGTATATACAGTTTTTGTGGATCGTTTCCCATGACCATTGATTTCCTCGGCACGCCGACGGGTGGCCCTACGTTGTTGCCGGTATACTCGTTTCGTGTGCCTGCCGGTTTTCCATCGCCCGCGGCGGATCACCTTGAACGGCACATTTCCCTTGACGAGCTTTTAGATCTGCGTGATCGAATGCAACTCGTCCTATGCGACCTGGGAGTGTATTCCGGTACTACCTAGCAAGGACATCTGCTGTCGTTTTTAGTCACAACGATGGCTGTGTGGTTGTCCAGTACTATGATACCGAGCCATTCTTGACAATGGGCGAGCCCTATTTCCAGAGCAAGCAGTACCAGACAGCGACAGTACAACAACCCCCAAGTCGGCCAGACCTTTGTCCATAAAAAGGCTGTTCGGCCGGGCCGCCTTGGTCACCCCCTCATCGTGTAGAGAGGGGAAGCGCGGATGGGGCAGTAAACAACGACTTCTCGATTAGCGGGTAAACTGCTAGTGCACCGCTAGCGCTCAGGTGGTTGTCATCGAAGTACCAGAAATTACCGCCTCGGGTGAGTGGGCAGATAGCCCCTTCACACAACACGGAATCGAAGCTGATAACTTTTGCTCCAGACTCGCGAATGGTATCAAGAGTAAATTTTGTATTTCTCTTGTGCTCGGCATAGGAAACAGAATAAGTGTCGTAAACAGCTTCTTTTCCCTTTCCTCGGCGTAAAACTTCTTTGGCCCGTTTGATCTGTTGCGGGTTGTCTTCCACTAGATAGACATCGACACCAATCTCACGATAACGATCAACCGTATTGCGTATTGCCCAGCGGAAGTCCTGCGCGGACTGATCCATGGTGGGTTTTATCGTCGGATCTCTCGCGATGAGGTTGTAGCTATGCGGTTTTGTCGTTCCGCCGCCGTAATAGGACCAGCGGCCCACGAGAATGACTGTGCGAATCTGCTCTGATTTAATATAAGCGTAAATACGCTCGTTAAGCGCCTGGCAGTTGTACTTTTCGATCTGCAGCTCACCACGCATGGACTGGATACCCAACAGTGGTGGGCAACCGGAGGCTGATGAAAACGCAATCGAGAGGTCGTGGTCAGCTGCGAGCTTTTCGAATGCCGGAAGCAAGCTGTAGGCGTGGCTGTCCCCAAACGCAAAAATGTCCTGTTTCTGCTTTTTGTCGCCCGCCTGGCAATACCAGTCGACATCCTTCTTGTAGGCATTGAGCACATCAACGCATTCGGACTCGCGCTTGGCGTCCGACCTGAAAATGCTGTTGGCATAGCTATCAAGTGAGGCATTGGCTGGCCGCCCGGGCAGGCCGTCGGTGATGTAGGTCACGACGCCTACCATGGCGGCGCCGAGCATGATGCTGGCCAGCGCAGCGACCTTGAGGCGATCGGACGTGACATTCCGGAGCGGCAGTTCGAGAAAGCGGTAGGTGGACCAAGCCAAGCCAACTGCAAGCAGTAACGTGGCGGCCATGAGCAGTCTGCTCGGTTCACCTTCATTGATGCGAAGCAGTGAGAACAGCGGCCAATGCCAGAGGTATAGCGGAAAGCTGATGAGGCCTACCCATACCATGAGCCTGGCCGACAGGACGTGCTTGTTGACCCAGGCATTCGGCCCAGCCAGGATCAATAGCACTGCGCCTGTCACGGGAATGAGCGCTTTGGCGCCTGGGAAGTGCGTGCCTTTTTTGATGTGGGTCAGCCCCACGATAAGCAATACAAGCCCCAGAACGGAAAACAGGTTTCTCAGGGCGCGTTGTTTATTGGCAAGCAGGTGCCACTGCGCCGGAGAGGCGTGAGTGTCCTTGTAGATTGTAAACCAGGCCAGCAGGCTGCCACTGAGTAGTTCCCAGAAACGGGTAAGAGGGGAATAGAAGGTCGCGGTCGGGTCATAGCCAATGAGCTTCATGTTGAGTGCAAATGAAGCGGCTGCAGCAATGGCGATGAGTGCCACGGCATTGATCCTAACTCGGCTGCAAAGGTAGAGGGCCAGTGGCAGGAATATATAGAACTGCTCTTCAATACCTAGGCTCCACAGATGAAGCAGGGGTTTGAGCTGGGCGGATGTATCGAAGTAGCCTGATTCGCTCCAGAGGGAAAAGTTTGAAATAAATATTGCGCCAGAGGCGATATGTTTTCCGAGTTGCATGAACTCGCCAGCAGTCAGCGTCATCCAGCCTATGATGTAGGTGGTGCCCAGTACCAGCGCCAGTGCCGGGAATATTCTTTTGATGCGTCGGCCGAAAAAATCGGAAAAACTGAATGTTTTGTTATCAAGGCTTTTAAGGATTATTGTGGTGATCAAGAATCCGGAAATTACAAAAAATATATCAACTCCAATAAATCCCCCTCTGAGTGCAGAAGGGAAGGCATGGAATATTACAACGCTAAGTACTGCTACGGCCCGCAGTCCGTCAATGTCGGAGCGGTACTTTATATTGGGATTGCTCATCAGTGGCCTGTTGGATACGTAAGTTGTCAAGCGATGCGCGGAGTTTACCTGAAGCCGATTTGGACTGACGAGCATTCCATCCGGTAAGCCGGGTTCGCGCCGGCCAGCGCGGCCCCTAGCGTCAGAATTTCTTGCTCACCGAAGCGACCACCGCGGCGTTGCAGATTCCACGGAGAAGCGGCGGGACAGGTGCTGGAGTAAGCGTATGGGTATCCGTCTTCCGGCCGGCTGGTTAGCTGAGCTCAATGACCAGTGCGCTCTGATCACTGATCCTGATGGGCGCGCTGCTGTGCTTTGCGCAATGGCTTATGCGGCGCACCGTCGGCGCGAGGTTGATAGTGAAGAGTTGGTCGACATGCTGGAGTTTGCCGAGTCGGCCAGGTGGTGGGCTTTGAATGCGCAGGAGGTCGAGTGCGGCCGCTAGCGGCGGGATGGGGCAAAAATGGGGCAAACCGTACGCCATTCTATGGCCCCCAATGCCCTTTGCAGCCCTGATGCACTGTTGCAAAAAAGGCGCTCAAGCCCTGAATCTAGGGGCTTGGGCGCCTTTTCTCGTTAATACTCCAGCACAATCGGGGTGTGTGCGGAGAGATCAGACATTCAGGGCCTTACAGCGGGTGGTCTGGTGGCAAATTGCGAAACGCGTAATGGTACAGGCTTTTTACGCCTGCTGCAGGGCGTATGGGTGGGGCAAAACTACGCGCCACGGGGTGATTGCATTTACCTTGGGTGGGCGGCATTATGCACGCTATGCAAAAACGCAACGTAGCCTCCACTCTCAAAGCGCTGCTCGAGCGCCACGGCCTGTCCCCGACAGAGCTGCACCGGCGCACGGGCATCCCGCAATCCACGCTTTCGCGCATTCTCAGCGAGAAGATAGTCGACCCTTCCGACAAACACGTGTCGAAGATCGCCGAGTATTTCGGCGTGAGCACCGATCAGCTGCGCGGCCGTGCCGAACTGGGCGACACCCGTGAAGCGGCGCCGCGCACCGAGGTGCATGCGGCGCTGAGCGATATCAGCCTGTGGGACGATGAAACCCCCGTCGAGGACGACGAGGTGTCTGTTCCTTTTCTCCGTGAGGTCGAGTTGGCAGCAGGATCAGGAAGATTCGTCATCGAAGAAAGCGAGCACGCACGCTTGCGCTTCGGCAAACGCAGCCTGCGCCACAACGGCGTGCAGTTCGACCATGCCAAGTGCGTGACGGTACGCGGCAACAGCATGCTGCCGGTACTGCGTGACGGCGCTACGGTAGGGGTCAACACCGGCAGGTGCACCATCGGCGATATCATCGATGGCGATCTTTACGCCATCAACCACAACGGCCAGCTGCGGGTGAAGCAGGTCTACCGGTTGCCCACCGGTATCCGTCTGCGCAGCTTCAACCGTGATGAGCACCCTGACGAGGACTACAGCTTCCAGCAGATGCAGGACGAGCAGATCAGCCTGCTGGGCCACGTGTTCTGGTGGGGCATGTACGCGCGCTGACCCACCTTGATTCCCTACAAAAACCCGCCCAGGCGGGTTTTTTTTCGTCTGCAGAAAAGCCCTACACCTCACGTCCAACAAGCCCTTCATGCATTTCAGCAAAATCAAATGCATAAACAGTTGAATAAATGCATTGACTGCATATGCATTGATGCATAATCTGTGTCTCAAGCCGGTCAGCAACCGGTTGTTACACAGGCAGCGATGAACAGGCCTCAACTGTTCAGAGGGTTGGCAACTGGCCCGGGTGTGCAGCGTAAAGCACCACGATCAGTTATCCGGCGGGCAGGTGGCCGCGGTCGGAGACACCAATTTGAAGCGGAACCGCGCGGCGTCACCAGTCGTGGCCAGCGGTTCGCCAACGCATTACTGAAAAGCCTGCAAGCCGGGCTTTTTGGAATGCCGAAGGCAACAACCCTCCGTTCGCCGGCATGTCGCCGGCGGGCATCACACAAGGAGTACAGGACAGTGACGAACGAGCAACAGACGTTGCTGGAAATGCCGCTCTGGCTGGTGATCGTCCTGGCATTGCTGGGCGGCCTCAGCGGCGAAATGTGGCGCGCCGACAAGGCCGGTGCCCGAGGCTGGTCGCTGATCAGGCGGCTGGCGCTGCGATCCGGGGCCTGCATGGTCTGTGGGGTTTCAACAGTCATGCTGCTGTATGCAACGGGCATGTCGATATGGAGCGCCAGCGCCTTTGGTTGCCTGACGGCCATGGCCGGCGCTGATGTGGCCATCGGTCTCTATGAACGATGGGCCGCCAAGCGTCTGGGTTTGCGCGAACCGATCAACGGTGATCAACCCTGGAAGGAGGATGCATGAGCCAGTTGGCGATGTTGCAAACGACGCTGACCCAGACCATTCGTGAGGCGATACCGGATCTTGCGTCGGTAGAGGCGCAAGCAGCTGTAGGAAGCAGCACGGCGTTACCGGCCCTGCGCCACGGCATCGTCAGCATGGTCGCCGATGCCGCGCCTCGGGATGGTCGTTCGGTACTGGCGATCACCTTCGAGGCCGATATCACCCCGGACACGGCCAGCACGGATGCTCGGCTGCAGGGCAGCGAGCTGGCGGCACAACTGATGGACCTGCTGCGCCAGCAACTCTGGGGTTTGGAGTTCGTCGAGGCGACCCGCAACGTCCAGGCGCAGTACCTCGGGGCCCAGTGGAAAGTGCGCTGGGAGCAGCCGGTGCTGTTGGGCGAGCCACGCTGGGAGTGGCCTGACCAGCCGCCGGGCAGCCTGGTGCTGGGGTTCGAGCCGGATACCGGGGCAGGCAACGAAGGCCGCTATATCAGACCGGAGGACCTGGCATGAGCTACGCCAGCGCCATGCACGATCGCATGTTGGCCGCCCTGGTGATCCCGTGCCGGGTAGTGGCGGTGGACCTGGCTGCTGCCCGGGTGCGTGTGAGTGACGGTGATGGCTGGACCAGCACCTGGGTGCGCTGGCACGCACTCGCTGCCGGCAAGGCCCGCCACTGGCGGGTGCCCAGCCTGGAAGAACAGGGTGTTTTGGTAAGCCCCAGTGGCGAGCCCGCGCAAGGCACTTTCGTGCCGGGCCTGTATGGCAACGCCGGGGCTGCGCCGGACAACCGTGATCATGTCGAGATCTGGCGTTTCGACGATGGCGGCTCGCTGAGCTACGACTGGCAGGCCAGTCGCTACGACATCCAGCTGCCCAATGGCAACGCCAGCATCAAGGTGGGCGCCAGCACATTGCAGGTCAGCGATGCCGGCATCACGCTCGAGACGTCAGCCATCACTTTGGATGCCACGTCCATCACTCTGGATGCCACGTCCATCTCCCTCACTGGCAACGTCGCCATCGATGGCCCGCTGCTGGTCAGCGGTGACATCAACGGTGGCGGTCGGATCATCGATACCGCCGGCAACACCGCCAATCACAAGCACTGAGCCCACCCAATCGATGCCAGGGAGGCATGCCCATGCTCAAAGACCTGCGCTGCGGCCATTGCGCGCGGCTGCTCGCCCGCACGGGCGATTTCACCGAACTGCAGATCAAGTGCCCGCGCTGCGGCACCTTGAATCATGCCAAGGCCTCGAGCCCTGCCCGATCGCCTGCGAGCGACCAGAGTGCGCAGCTTTGCGCACGCCATCACGCTCTTCTACAGGTAGAGAACGCCATGCATATTCATGAACGGGATGCGCCTGCGTCGGGAGGTGCCCCATGATCGGCCTGGACCGCCGTACGGGGCAGCCCCTGAGCGGCATCGCCCACCTTCGCCAATCCATCGAAGACATCCTCACCACCCCCCTCGGCAGCCGGCGCATGCGCCCCGACTATGGCAGCCAGTTGCGCCGCTACGTCGACCTGCCGGTCAACGACGGCTGGAAGAGCGCCGTGCAGGCCGAAGTTGCCCGGGCCCTTGGGCGCTGGGAGCCACGCCTGGCGCTTGAACGGGTGCGGGTGGTGGCGGTGCTCGACGGCCAGGTCAGCCTGGCCCTGAGCGGCCGTTACCTGGGCGACGACGCACTGCTGGAGGTAAGCGTATGAGCCAGGTCGACCTGTCCAGGCTGCCGGCACCCCAGGTGCTCGAAGACCTCGATTTCGAGGCGATCTACCAGGAAGACCTGGACACCTTCCGCAGCCGCCTGGGCGACGGCTGGAACGCCTTGCTGGAGAGCGACCCGGTCACCAAGCTGCTGGAAGTCGGGGCTTACCGCAAGCTGCTCAACCGGGCGCGGATCAACGACGCGGCCAAGGCGCTGCTGCTGGCCTACGCCGAGGGCAGCGACCTAGAGCAGCTGGCCGGCAACGTCAGCCTGCAACGCCTGGTCATCCAGGCCGCGGATCCAACCGCCTCGCCTCCTGTCGAAGCATTGCTCGAGTCCGACGACGCCCTGCGCGAGCGGGTGCAGTTGGTCTACGAAGGCCTGACCACCGCCGGCCCGCGCAACAGCTACATCCTGCATGCCCGCAATGCCTCGGGGCAGGTTGCCGATGCCACGGCCGAAAGCGCGTCGCCAGCCGTGGTGGACATCACCGTACTGAGCCTGGACGGCGACGGTACCGCCAGCCCGGCACTGCTGGCCGAAGTGGCCAGCTACCTCAACGACGACGACATTCGTCCGGTCGCTGACCGGGTGGTGGTGCGCAGTGCCGAGATACTGCCGTATCGCATCGATGCCGTGCTGCACATGGCCGGCAGCGGTCCGGAGTACGAAGCGATCCTCGCCGAGTGCCGACGGCGCCTTGAAGGTGCGATCAACCCGCGAAGGCGCCTGGGCGTCGAGGTAGCGCGTTCGGGTATCGATGCGCTGCTGCACATCGACGGCGTCAGCCGGGTCGAGCTGATCGGCTGGGCCGACCTGCAGCCGAGCAAGGCGCAGGCGGCCTGGTGCAGCGGCTTCGACCTCAAGCGCGGAGGCTGACATGCAAAGCCTTCTGCCGCTCAACCGCACACCCCTTGAACGCGCCCTCGAGGCGGCCGCCGACGAAGACCTCAAGGCGGGGCTGCGCAGCCTGTACAACCCAGACAGTTGCCCGGCGCATCTGCTTTACCAACTGGCCTGGGCCTGGTCGGTCGACCGCTGGGACGACAGCTGGAGCGAGACGATCAAGCGCTCGGTGATCCGCTCGGCGTTTTTCGTGCATGCCCACAAGGGCACGCTCGGCGCGTTGCGACGGGTGGTCGAGCCCTTCGGCTACCTGATCGAGGTGCGCGAATGGTGGCAACTCGAGCCGGTCGGCGTACCCGGCACCTTCGCCCTCAAGGTGGGGGTGGAGGAGGCCGGTATCGATGAGCAGACCTACCTTGAACTGAGCCGCCTGATCGACGACGCCAAGCCGGTCAGCCGCCACCTCATCGGCCTCGATATCAGCCTCGAAAGCCTGCTGCCGGCCTACCAGGCGGTTGCCCTCAACGAGGGCGAGCTGCTCGAGGTGTACCCCTGGGAAGCGGCGGACATCGACGTGCACCTGGGCGCCGCGCACTGGGTGAACGAAACCACTCTGGACATACTGGACATCTATCTTAATGGCTAACTCAACCACCCAATTCGGTGGGTTCCTGACCAACGTCGGCATCGCCCAGCAGGCCAACACCGCCGCGCTGGGGCTGCCCTGGAACATCACCCACATGCTGATCGGCGATGCCGGCGGCGAACCCTCGCAAACCCCTGACCCGACCCCGAAACCGACCCAGAACGCGCTGGTGCGCCAGGTCTACCGTGCGCAACTCAACGCGCTCTACCAGTCGCCTGCCGACCCCGGCGTGCTGGTGGCCGAGCTGGTGCTGCCGCCGGAGACTGGCGGCTGGTGGATCCGCGAACTGGCGCTGGAAGACGCCAACGGCAACTTCATTGCCGTGGCCAAGCCGGCGCCGAGTTACAAGCCACTGCTGGCGCAAGGTTCGGGGCGTACCCAGACCATCCGCATGCACGTGGTGTTCGGCAACCTGGCCAACGTCACCCTGAAGATCGACCCGAGCATCGTCCTGGCCACCCGCGACTACGTCGACAAGGCCCGTGAAGCGGCCGAGCTCTATGCACGCAATCAGCTCAAGGCCCATGTGGAGGCCGCCGACCCGCATCCGCAATACCTGCGCCGCGCCGACGTGGCCAAGGACGCCGGGCCGCTGGCCTGGCTCGGCGCGGCCGGCGGCACGGCAGATGCGCTGGTGCTGACGCTCAAGAGCAGCGAGGCGGCGCTACCTGCCTACGCGGCTGGCCAGCGCTTCCAGTTCCAGGCAGTCGCCACCAACACTGGCGCGGTAACGGCACGCATCAATGGCCGGCCGGCGGTGGCGGTGAAGAAGGCCGGCCCCGGCGGTCTGGCCGACCTGGTCGGCGGTGATGTGCGTGCCGGGGCGCTCTATGACCTGAACTACGACGGCACTTACTTCCAGTTGGGGGGCGGTGTCAGTGACGGCAAGGCCTTCGAGCGTTTCTCGTTCGAAGCCTCGGTCGGGCAGAAAGAGTTCAGCGCCCCGCACACCGTGGGCAACCTGATCGTTATGCGCAACGGGCGTGAAATCATCGACTACAGCGCTGATGGGCAAAAGATCACCCTGCACACTGCCTGCAACCTGGGCGATACCCTCGTGATCCTGGCTTTCGGTGCATTCCGCTCGGTTGACGGCTACACCAAGGCCGAGGTGGATGCCCTGCTGCGAACCTCGTCCGGCTTGCCCGTCGGCTCCATGCTGCCGTTCCCGCGCGGCGTTGTGCCTTTGGGTTTCATCGAAGTCGACGGTAGCGTCCAGGACATTGCGATGTACCCGGATCTGGCGGCTTACCTGGGCGGCGCTTTCAACAAAGGCAATGAGAAGGCCGGCGAGTTTCGCCTGCCGGATTCTCGCGGCGAGTTCCTGCGTGGTTGGGACCATACGCGCGGTATTGATGCTGAGCGTGCGATTGGTAGCTGGCAAGGCGATGAGCTGAGGGCTCACAAGCATGGCTTGGGGGCAAACGTTGTCACCGAGACCGGCACAGGCCCAGTCGGTGGAATAGGGCAAGACGGTAACAAATACATCACAGAAACGTTGCAAACCGGCGGGGCTGAGACTCGCCCGCGCAACCTGGCGGTGATGTGGTGCATCAAGGCCTGGAATGCCCCAGTGAATCAGGGCCAGATCGACGTGGCGGCACTGGTTGCCGAGCTGACCGCCCTGCGTTCGTCCACCCCCGTGGGCGCCATTCTGCCCTTCCCAAAGGCCGAGGTGCCCGCTGGCTACTTGGAACTGGACGGCACCGAAAAGAGCATCGCGGCTTACCCTGACCTGGCTGCCTATCTGGGCACTACCTACAACAAGGGCGATGAGACGCCCGGTAACTTCCGCCTGCCAGACTACCGTGGTGAGTTCCTGCGTGGCTGGGCCCATACGCGCGACGTGGATGCGGGCCGTGCGATTGGCTCCAGCCAGCTCGGTACTGCAGTTGCCTTTGACGATGCGACAGGCTTTGGCGTGGCCGGATGGCACATCACCTCCACAGCTGACGACGGCAAGCCAGAACTGTTCGGGGCTGACCGCGCGTCGCGCTCTGACTACCCGAACGGAAATACCCAGCTTGTCGCGTCTGCCACCTCGACGCTGGTCACCGTCGGCATGGCACGCCCGCGCAACGTGGCGGTGATGTGGTGCATCAAGGCCTGGAGCGCCCCAGTAAACCAGGGGCATATCGACTTAGCCGCGGTAGCTCAACAAGCTACGGCAACAGCAGCTCGCGTTGCGCAAATAGAGGCTGGAACGGCTCGGGTAGAAGTATCAGGCATCACTATGACCGCTGGCGCGCAGACGCTTGTGAACCACAATCTCGGCGCCATCCCAAGCGAAATCGAGTTCACCATGGTGTGCGTCAATGCGCAGAATGGCTGGTCGCCGGGAGAGCCTATACACGGCGCTCTAACCAACCAGTCGAACCCTTCAGTGGGAAACACTGGTATGGGCGTCTACTGGTACGGAGAGACTTCCACTCAGGTCACTATCGGCTTCGGTAACGGCGCATGGCTTGGCCCGGTCAAGGGCACAGGTGCGCGGGCGGGGGTCAACCTTGCAAACTTCACTCTTAGCGCGAGGATCAAGGCATGAGTGCGATAACTCAAAAGTTCTACTGCCTGCCCTCTGGCCAATTCTTCGGGAGCTGGATGGGTGTTCCTGGGCGAGATGACAACCCGTTCCCAGGCCTCGGCTACATCGAGGTGCCGAGCGCCCCGGGAGATACCCAATATTTCTGGGATGCAGAGCAGCAGGTGTTCTTTCTGCCGCCGTCGGCGACTGCTGAACGTGAATGGCGCGACGGTGAGCTTACCGAAATGATGGCCATGCGTGATCGCCATCGCGACCAGCTTGAGATCGGCGGGGCCACCACGCTCAGCGCCGAGCAGTTCACCGAGCTGCTGACCTACATGCAGGCCCTGCGCGATTGGCCCCAGTCCGAGGCCTTCCCAGACTCGTCGGCGCGCCCCGTGCCGCCGGCATTCATCGAACAAGTAGGGGGCGAGCAATGAGCCGTGCCAACGATCTCGCCGCGATGGAAAGCGGTCTGCTCGCAATCCGCGGGCTCAATAACGCGGCGATCACCGCGAGCAAGGTGCTGACCGCTGACGAAACCGGTGTAGTCCTGGTCGACGCCACCGCCGGCAACGTGACTATCACGCTGCCAGCGGCTGCCAGGTCGATGGATGTGCGGGTGCAGCGCGTCGACAACACGGGTAACAGTCTCGTCGTGAAAGCATCTGGCGCTGAGAAGATCAAGGCGCACACTCATCTGCGCCCCGCGGGCTACTCATTCATCGTACTGCTGGGCGCCGGTGACTTCTGGCACCTGCGCAGCGACGGCGCCGGCTCCTGGGTGCCGCTTGATCGCCTTGACAACTCAGCGCTGGGCCGCCCGGTATTCGAGACTACTACCGCGCTAAACCCTGGTGGCTGGGGGGTACCGAACGGCAGGCTGTTCAACCGTGCAGACTGGCCGTGGCTCTGGGACCATGCACAGCAATCCGGGATGCTGACCACTGAAGCCTTGCGAACTGGCAGGGAAGGGGCATGGACTGACGGCGATGGTGTGACCACGTTCCGTGTGCCAGAGCTGCGGGGTGAGTTCTTCCGTGCACTGGATGAAAGTCGGGGCGTGGATGTTGGTCGCGCAGCCGGTTCGTTCCAGAAAGGCAGCCTCCAATCCTTCGACCCCAACCGGACCAGTTACAGCCTTACGGGTCTGATCCATACAGGCGACGACACCGGGATACTTGCAAAACACGGATTAGACCCGGTTGTATTTGCTGACTACGGCCAGTCGCAAGTTGTCACGTATGACAGTGCGAATATTTCCGCAATCACCGTCGCGGGCGGCGTTGTCCGCCCCCGCAATATCGCCTACCCCGCCCGCATCAAGCTGATCTGAGGTTAACCGTCCGGCGCCTTGAGTGGCCCCGTGGCGCCGCCGTGGGTCGCCGAATACATCCAATGAAGCCCCGCACCGCCGGGGCTTTTTTTCACCCGCAAACAACCTCTCAAGGCCCTGCACCCGCAGGGCCTTTTCATACCCGAACCTGGAGTAAACCTGTATGAGTGGATTCTTCCACGGCGTCACCGTGACCAACGTCGACACCGGCGCGCGCAGCATCGCGCTGCCGTCTTCCTCGATCATCGGCCTGGTCGATACCTTCACCGAAGGCCCGAACGTCACCGCCAAGGCCAACGACCTGGTGCTGATCACCAGCGAGCGCGACGCGGTCGCGGCGTTCGGCCTGAATGCGCCGATCACCAAGGCCTGTCGCGCCATCTACAGCCGCGCCAAGGCGGTCATCGTTGCCTGCGGCGTGGCCAAGGTCGAGGATGCCGCCGAGCAGACCTCGGCGATCATCGGCAACGTGCTGGCCGACGGCAAACGTACCGGCCTGCAAGCGCTGCTCGACGGCAAAAGCCGCTTCAACGCCCAGCCGCGCCTGCTGGTCGCGCCGAAACACAGCGCCACCCAGGCCGTCGGCACCGCGCTGGTGGCCCTGGCCGACAAGCTGCGTGCCATCGCCATCATCGACGGCCCCAACAGCACCGATGAGGCGGCCATCGCCTACGCCAAGAACTTCGGCGCCAAGCGCGCATTCCTGGTCGACCCGGGCGTGCGCTACTGGGACAACGACACAGAGGCCACTGTCGACGCACCCGGCTCGGCCTGGGTCGCCGGCCTGTTCGCCTGGACCGACCGTGAATACGGTTTCTGGGCTTCGCCGTCGAACAAGGAGTTCGTCGGCATCACCGGCACCACCCGCGCGGTGGAGTTCCTCGATGGCGACGACAGCTGCCGCGCCAACCTGCTGAACAACGCCAACATCGCCACCATCATCCGTGACGACGGCTTCCGCCTGTGGGGCAACCGCACCCTGTCCAGCGACCCGAAGTGGGCCTTCGTCACCCGCGTGCGGACCATGGACATCGTCATGGACGCGATCCTTTATGGCCACAAGTGGGCCGTCGACCGCTCCATCACCGCCACCTACGTCAAGGACGTCACCGAGGGCCTGCAGGCCTTCATGCGCGACCTGAAAAACCAGGGCGCGATCATCAACTTCGAGGTCTACGCCGACCCGCAGTTGAACACCGCCAGCCAGCTCGAGCAGGGCAAGGTGTACTGGAACATCCGCTTCACCGACGTACCGCCTGCCGAAAACCCCAATTTCCGCGTTGAAGTCACCAACCAGTGGCTGACCGAAGTCCTCGATTCCGCCGCTTAAGGAGCGCATTTACATGGCAATGATTCCCGAAACCCTGGCCAACCTGAACCTGTTCGTCGATGGCGTCAGCTTCCAGGGCGATGTACCCAGCCTGACCCTGCCCAAGCTCACCCTGAAGATGGAGGAGTACCGCCCTGGCGGCATGGACATGGCGGTCGAGATGGACCAGGGCATGGAAAAACAGGAAGCGGCCTTCACCACCACAGGTGTGCGCCGCGAGTCGCTGAAGTTCTTCGGCCTGGCTGACGGCAACGGCTTCAACGGCACCTTCCGCGGCGCCTTCAAGGGCCTCAAGGGGCAGATCAACCCGGTGGTGGTCACCCTGCGCGGCACCCTCAAGGAAGTCGACATGGGCGACTGGAAGTCCGGCGACAAGGCCGAGATCAAGCACAGTGTCGGCGTCACCTACTACAAGCTCGAAGTCGACGGTCGCCTGGTCTACGAGATCGATGCCTTAGGGATGAAGCGGGTCATCGACGGTGTCGACCAATTGGCCGCCCAGCGCGCCGCCCTTGGCTTGTAAGGAGAACCTGCAATGGCTCAAGCAAAGAAATTGCCGCAATGGATGATGCTCAGCGCCGAGCGGGTGACCGTGCGCCTGTCGCGCCCCAGCGAGGCCAATGGCCTGCAGGTGGACAGCCTGTCGCTGCGGGCGCCGACCGTGCGTGACATCCGTAACGCGCAACTCGGTGGGGCAGGGGACGACGAGCAGCGTGAGCTGAACCTGTTCGCCTCCCTCGCCGAAGTTGGCGTCAAGGATCTCGAAGGCCTGGCCCTGAAAGACTACAGCCGCCTGCAGAGTGGCTACTTTCGCCTGGTGCAGGACGACGAAGTTTGATCCAGCCCGGCAGAAGGCCGCCGCACGGCGGCTGGCCAAGGAGCTGAACTTTTCCGCCAGCGAAATCATGACCATGTCGTTCAGCGACATGGTCTGGTGGCTGGTGGATTGAAGGGAGATGCGGATGGCGAACAAATCAACGGTGGCGCAAGGCGCTGCCGATGCCACCGTCCCGACGCCCGCAGGCCCTCATGAGGGCCTGCCTGGTAGCGCGGTAACCAAGGTGGCGCTGGGAATCACACAGCGCGCTTCCGGCCTCGGCGGAGCAACCCGTGAGGGGGCAAAGGCGGGGCGAACGGAGGCAACAAAGGAGAAGAAAGAACAGCCCGAATTCTTGAATCTGCAGCAAAAACAGCGTGGGCTGCTTGAGCAACAAAAGGATCTGCTGGAGCAGGCCCCGCTCGGCCCCAGGCTGTCGAAGCAGGCAGGCCAGACGGCACACGATGTCGTCACGTCGATCATGCTCGCGACCAGTGGTTACCTGACAGCGAAGGGCATCGCCCAGGTACCAATGACGATCGCCAAGGAGTATGACTCCCCGGGCGCCGTCCACCTGCCGCCGATTATCGTCAACGATGGTTTAGACAACGATCGTATTCCACTTGGTGCGGATGCGACGCCAGCCCCGGTGTCATTGCCCGGTGAGTCCCGCTCCGTTGAAGCCGGGCGCTTGGCTCAGATGCTACAGGCCGGAAAGTCAGCCTCTGGCATGGCTGCGCTGGATGCAGCGGTGAAGCTTACTGTCACTGCAATCACCGCCTCCACACCCGAGCAAAGGGGCGAAGGTATGGGGGCGGCCGGTGGTAGTTTCACGGGGGCCGTTTTGGGGGCCATGCTGGGCAGCCGCACCAAGGCGGGTGCCCCTGTGGTCTCGATGATGTTCGGCTTCGCCGGTGACAAGGTCGGCGGGGCGGTGGGGAAGGCGTTGATGGCCACACCGGCAGGCGCACTCCACGGTTCTTCGAGTACTGGCGCTGGCAATGGGCAAGCGGATGCTGCGTCGCCATCGCTCTGGGAGTCCTTGTCGGCCACCTTGGGCGTGGCCACAGGGGTAGGTTTGGGGGCCGCGGCCCACAAGCACCGTGATCGGCTGCGTCGTTTCGGATGGGGCAGGGTTGACGATGAGCCTTATCCGCTGGGTGCGGATGCCGGGCCGTCGCCCACCGACATCAATCCCCCGGCCGAGCCGTCACCTACCAGCACCAAGCAATCGGCTGGGCGCTGGGCCAGAGTCAAGGGTGCGTTCACTGACGCTGGCAAACTTCCCTGGCTGGAGGCCGGGCTGAAGGGGGCTTACACCTTTGCTACCGCCAAGACGCCCGAGGAGAAGGGCATGGGGTATGGCGGGGCTATTGGCGGAGCTATTGGTACAGTGCTGGGAGGTGGGATCCTGGGTAGGGTCGTCGGGCCATCGTACGGGATGTTTATCGGAAATTTGGTTGGCGACAAGGTCGGTAGCCTGATCGGGGGATGGATCGGCAAGACGTTCTTCAAGCCATCAGACAGAAAAGACAAAGCTGAGGCCGCTCAAGGGGATCCTCGCCAGGCTACGAACAAGGCGGCGGAAAAAGTCAGTGATACCCAGAAAGATACCCGCAGGGCCGGGCAGCTCTCGCCGAACACGCCACATGCCGTTCCGGCCGACAAGTACGCTTGGGGGCTGGCCGCGCAGTCCAGAGAGTCTGTTCAAGGATATTTGCCTCCTGCTCCCATGGCCCTGCCTGACGTAGCGTCGATCCCGACAACGAGTCAGGGTGTGACCACGCAGCCCGCCACTCAACAACTCACCTTCACTGCGAACATGCCCATCACCGTGCAGGGACGGGTGGATGCCCCCAATCTGCTTGCCGAACAACTCGAGGCGGCGGTCAAGCGCGTGATGGAGGATCTGTTCAAACGGGCCCCCTCCACACAGATGTACGACCCTGCGCATGCATACTGAAGAGGAGGATTCATGACCTACCTGGAGCAGCTGCAAGCCACGCTGCACGCCCTGGTCAAGGCGGGAGAAGCAGGGCGTCGGCGTGCCGACGCCATGCTCGACCCAATGAACGAGGCGATTGACCATATTCAAGGTGCGGTCGTCGAGCTGGAAGGGTTGCCGGTGGTCGGTCCGATCATCGGCGCCAAGTTGCAGCGCACGATGCGCGCCATCGAAACCGCCCAGGCACGGGTGGCCAAGGTGGTGGCCAAGTATGACCAGGCCGTGGCCGTGGTCCGCCAGGTGCGTGACCGCATCGACGGGTTCGCCGGCCATGTGGCCAAGGCCGGTGCGGCCATTCGGCGGATGGTGGGGGAGGTGCGTTCGACCGTCAACGGCGTGCTGTCGACCTTGGGCTTCGCGCCCCAGGCGACACCGGCGGCCGAGGCAATCAAGCCTTTCCCTCATCTGCTGGTGCTGCAACCCCTGAAGGCCGGGGCCACACCGTACTACTTCAACCTCGACACTGCGGCCTTCGACCAGTTGCGCCGGCAAACACGCTTTCGTTGGGCTGGGCAGGAACGCCTGAGCCGCGACAGCGCACAGCAGGCGGTCAGCCTGGGCGAAGAAAGCATCAGTATCCGCGGGGCAATCTTCCCCGGCTTCAAGGGCGGCCTTGGCCAGCTGCAGACCCTGCGCAGCATTGGTCGCCAGTTGTTGCCGCTGTCGTTGACCAGCGGCTATGGCGAGGTACTTGGCACCTGGTGCCTGACCAGTATCGAAGAGGAGCAAAGCCTGCTGCAGGCCGGCGGCATTCCACGCAAACAAGGCTTTTCACTGGAGTTCGTGAGCTATGGCCAGGATCTGCATAACGTCTGAAGGCGACCTGCTCGACACCCTCTGCCAGCACTACTACGGGCAGCTCGAAGGGATGGTCGAGGCGGTGCTGGATGCCAACCAGGGGCTCGCGGACGAGGCCCAGCCGTTTCGCGCCGGGGTAAGGATAGTGCTGCCGGAACGGCCTGTGGTGGCGAGCAATACCCTTCAACTGTGGGACTGACAGGGGGCTACGGTGCCGATTGCGCAGCGTAGCCCCCAGGGAGGCAGAATCATGAAACCTGTGTTCAGCATCCAGGCCGATGGCAAGGACATCACCGCGCTGATCAACGATCGCCTGTTGCTGATGCGTACCACCGACAAACCGGGCCTTGAATCGGATGAATTCGAACTGCGCATCGATGCCCGTGATGGCGCCGTTGCGCTGCCGGCCCGGGGGGCGGTGCTCGAGGTGTTGCTCGGCTATGCCGGGCAGCCCCTGAGCCGTCTGGGCCGTTACACCGTCGATGAGGTGGAGCTGTCCGGCCCGCCCGACACCCTGGTGATCCGAGGCAAGGCCTGCGACTTGCGCGGCAGTGGCAAGACCATTCGCAGCGGCAGCTGGGAAAATGTGACGCTGCAGCGCATCGTCGCCGAGATCGCTGCCCGCAACGGCTGGCAGGCGGTATGCCCGGTGAGGGTGCAGATACCGCGTGTCGACCAGTACAGCGAGTCGGATTTCAACTTCATCACCCGCCTGGCCCGCCTGCACGATTGCACCGGAAAACTCGCCAATGGCCAGTTGCTGGTGCTTCCGCGTCAGGGGCGACAAAGCGCCAGCGGCAAGGCGTTGGGTGTGGTCACTATCGCTCGCGACGAGGTCAGCCAGTGGCAGTTCCGGCTGGCTGACAGGAGCACCCACAAGGCCGTCCGCACCCGTCACCTGGACAGTGCCAGCGGTCGCGTGCAGGCCGTGGAGCTGGCCAACGGCGATGCTCCGGACGGCTTGCAGGCGGTGCACACCGACCGCCATCTGTACCCCAACCGGGCCGCAGCCGAACAGGCCGCGAAGGCGCGGCTGGCCAGCTTCAACCGCGATACCGCCAGTGTGCGCCTGGACATGCCCGGGCGTACCGACCTGTTCGCCGAACGCGAAATCGACGCCCGAGGGTTTCTGGCCGGACTTGACGGGCCGTACTTGATCGAGTCGGTGGAGCAGGTGTTCACCAGCAGTGGCTGGCGCACCACCGTGCAGTGCAGCGGTGGCCGGCAGGGCAAGGCCAGGGCCAAGGGCGCGGCGCCGCGTCGCGCGACGTCGCTCAAGGCCCAGTGCACAGGGTGAAGGTTCCCGATGCCCGTGTGGCGGCAGGCTTTCTATAGTCGGCGCAGGCGTGCCTTTGAATGCAAGGCCGCCCAAGCCGACATCAGTGGCCAACCCGCCAGGACCTGCGCCTATGTTCATCGATTTTCGCTGTGGCCAGTGCAGCAAGCTGCTGGCCCGCATCACGCCTGCTTCCGAGCTCCAGATCAAATGTGGCCGCTGCCGCACCTTGAATCATGTGAAAGCCATGCGCTTCGAGCCATCGCCCCTGAGCGAATCACCGGCGGCACTGGCCGCCATTCGATCAGACCGCAATGGAGCCGCCATCGATGGTGTTAACCGAACCGCAATTGAAAGAAATCTATCCCGCAGCCGGCCAGCGGGTCACGGCCTTCCTGCCGGCGCTCAATGAGGCCATGGCCCGCTGGGAAATCGACCATCCAAAACGTGTCGCCGCGTTTCTAGCCCAGGTCGGCCATGAGTCTGGCCAGCTGCGCTACGTCAAGGAACTGGGGGGCGACCGTTACCTGGCACGCTATGACACCGGCAGCCTGGCCCTGCGCCTGGGCAATACGCCCGAGGCCGATGGCGACGGCCAGCGCTATTGTGGCCGTGGCCTGATCCAGGTGACCGGGCGCAACAACTACCAGGCCTGCAGCCGCGCCTTGTTCGGTGACGAACGCTTGCTGGCGCAGCCGCAGATGCTCGAACAACCTCGCTGGGCCTGCGAGTCGGCGGCCTGGTTCTGGCACTCGCGGGGCCTGAACGCGCTGGCCGACCAAGGTGAGTTCAATCGCATCACCCGCCACATCAATGGCGGCCTCAATGGCCTTTCCGATCGCTTGCTGCTGTGGCAGCGAGCCCGTGAGGTGCTGTGTTGAGCCGCTGGCAGCTCGGGCTTTGTGCGCTGCTCCTGCTGTTGGGGGCGGCGCTGGCCTGGCAACTGCAGGCCTGGCGCTATGGGCGGCTGCTGGCCCAGCAGGAGCAGCATCTGGTGCAGCAACGGCTGGATCAGGCCGAGGCGCTGCATGGCCTGCTGCTCACTGAGCGTGAACAGCGCCAGGGGGTGGAGCAACGCCTGCACGAGAGTGAATCGAGACATTTCCAGGAGCTTACCGATGCGCAACAGACTCAGGCTCGCCTGCGTGACCGCCTTGCTACTGCCGATCTGCGCCTGTCGGTCCTGGTCGAGCGCGGCGCCAGCTGTGGCGCAGTGCCTGCCGCCACCGCCGCCAGCGGCCTGGATCATGGCCCCGTACGCGCCCGACTTGACCCAGCGCATGCTCGACGAATTATCGCCATCACCGACAGCGGCGACCGCGGACTGATCGCCCTGCGCGCCTGCCAGGACTATGTTCGTGCCTTGTCGCGGTGAGCCCTTGCCGGGTGTTAGGGTAGGGCGCAATTCACTCAGGAGCCCGTCATGGACCCGATCACCGCGCTTTCCACCCGCCTGGGCGAGCACCTGCGACGCCTCAATGCCCAGGTGACCACCGCCGAATCCTGCACCGGGGGGGGCATTGCCGAAGCCATTACCCGTATCCCCGGCAGCTCGGCCTGGTTCGAGGCGGGCTACGTCACCTATTCCAATACGCAGAAGACCCGCCAGTTGGGCGTCCCGCAACCGTTGTTCGCCGAGGTGGGCGCGGTCAGCCAGGAGGTGGTCGAGGCGATGGCGCGCGGGGCCCAGCAGGCCAGCGGCGCACGCTTTGCCGTGGCGGTCAGTGGTGTGGCCGGGCCCGATGGTGGCTCGCCGGCCAAGCCGGTGGGCACGGTGTGGCTGGCCTGGGCCGATGGGGCCCATGTCCGCAGCGAACGGCGTCACTTCGATGGGGACCGCGAAGCGGTGCGCCGACAGACGGTAATCGCCGCGTTAGACGGCTTGTTACAGCTTGGCGCGGAGTAAATCGCCAAGCGGGGGTTTGCGGAAACGAATCCCTGTGGAATAATACTGGCTACTTATACAGTTATTCCGGCCGTCAGGGCCAAGTCGAACACGTGAGGATTTCAATGGACGACAACAAGAAGCGCGCCTTGGCTGCGGCCCTGGGTCAGATCGAACGCCAATTCGGCAAGGGCGCCGTCATGCGCATGGGCGACCACGAGCGCCAAGGCATCCCTTCCATCTCCACCGGTTCCCTGGGCCTGGATATCGCCCTTGGCATCGGCGGCCTGCCCAAGGGCCGTATCGTCGAGATCTACGGTCCGGAATCCTCCGGTAAAACCACGCTGACCTTGTCGGTCATCGCTGAAGCCCAGAAGAACGGCGCCACCTGCGCCTTCGTCGACGCCGAGCACGCCCTCGATCCGGAATACGCTGGCAAGCTGGGCGTCAACGTTGACGACCTGCTGGTTTCGCAGCCGGACACCGGCGAACAGGCCCTGGAAATCACCGACATGCTGGTGCGCTCCAACGCGGTCGACGTGATCATCGTCGACTCCGTGGCTGCACTGGTACCCAAGGCCGAGATCGAAGGCGAGATGGGCGACATGCACGTCGGCCTGCAGGCGCGTCTGATGTCCCAGGCGCTGCGCAAGATCACCGGTAACATCAAGAACGCAAACTGCCTGGTCATCTTCATCAACCAGATCCGTATGAAGATCGGCGTGATGTTCGGTAGCCCGGAAACCACCACCGGCGGTAACGCCCTGAAGTTCTATGCTTCGGTGCGTCTGGACATTCGCCGTACCGGCGCGGTCAAGGAAGGCGACGAGGTGGTGGGTAGCGAAACCCGCGTCAAGATCGTCAAAAACAAGGTCTCGCCGCCGTTCCGTCAAGCCGAATTCCAGATTCTCTACGGCAAGGGTATCTACCGTAACGGCGAGGTCATCGACCTGGGCGTTGCTCACGGCTTCGTGGAGAAGGCCGGTGCCTGGTACAGCTACCAGGGCAACAAGATCGGCCAGGGTAAGGCCAACGCCGCCAAGTACCTGCAAGAGAACCCGGCCATCGGTGCCGAGATCGAGAAGCAGATCCGCGAGAAGCTGCTCACTGCTGGCGCCGTAGCTGCTGCTGGCAAGGCCGCTGCCGTTGAGGCTGATGCCGACGACATGGCCGACGCCGACGCCGGTTATTGATCTGCCCCATGTCCGCCGTACTCGACACCCCGGTCGCCGTGCGGCGGACAGCCATGGACCTGCTTGCACGCCGCGAGCATGGTCGCGTGGAGTTGACGCGCAAATTGCGTCAGCGCGGCGCAACGGATGAGCTGATCGAGCCCGCGCTCGATCGGCTTGCCGAAGAAGGGCTGCTCAGTGAGGCCCGCTACCTCGAAAGCTTTATCCGCTACCGATCCAGTGCTGGCTACGGCCCCGCGCGTATTCGCGAGGAGCTGGGGCAGCGTGGGCTTGCCCGCAGTGACATTGACCAGGCCCTGCGTGAAAGCGAGGTGGACTGGGCGGCGCAGTTGCAAGATGTCTGGCAGCGCAAGTTCGCCGGTCAGCGCCCACATGACCCGCGCAGCCGTGGGCAGCAAACACGCTTTCTCGCTTACCGTGGTTTTTCCATGGAAATGATCGGGCGGCTGCTCAGCGGTCGGGATCTCGACGAATACTGATGCCCCGTATGGCCACCCGAAAGGGGAGCCATGCGGGGCATTTTGCGTTCAGCTCACCTTCAAGGCTTCTCGCGCCCGCTGGGTGGTGTGCATCGGCTGGGGCTTGGCCCAGTTTTCCGGCAAGTTGATAAAGTCCACCAGCTCACGCAGGCGCCCCTGGTCGCGGCCATTGAACGCGAATGTCAGGCGTGTCAGGTGGCTGAAATTCCCCTCCTCATGTTCGGCGCCACTGTCTGGTTGCTGGTGGTAACGGCCGCTCAGGCGCAAGTCGGCGAAACCTTCCTCGACGTCATGCAACGCCGCTTCGCTGAGCGGATGGTGCATGCGGATGACGAATTGGTTCTTTAACCAGCGGCTGGAGTGGTAGTTGCTGTAGAACTGGTTGATCTCATCCACGGCCTCGTCGGCACTGTGCACCAGGCGCACCAGTTTGAGGTCGCTGGGCAGGATGTAGCGGTTCTCTTCCAACTGGCGGCTGATGAAATCAAGGCAGTCGCGCCAGAAGCTGCCGCCGGGCGAATCCAGCAGCACCACAGGCACCAGCGGGCTTTTGCCGGTCTGGATCAGGGTCAACACTTCCAGGGCTTCGTCGAGGGTGCCGAAACCACCGGGGCACAGCACCAGCGCGTCGGCTTCCTTGACGAAGAACAGCTTGCGGATGAAGAAGAAGTGGAACGGTAGCAGTTTGTCGGTGCCATCGACCGTGGGATTGGCATGCTGCTCGAAGGGCAGGGTGATGTTGAAACCCAGGCTGTGGTCGGCGCCGGCGCCTTCGTGGGCAGCGGCCATGATGCCGCCCCCGGCACCGGTGATGACCATTAAATCGGAGCGTGCCAGCGTAGCGCCCAGTTCCCTGGCCAGGGCGTACATCGGGTGTTCCAGTGGGGTGCGTGCAGAGCCGAAGACCGTCACCTTGCGCCGCCCCTTGTAGCGTTCGAGGGTGCGGAACGACTGGTCGAGCTCACGCAGGGCCTGCAATGTGATCTTGGCGTTCCAGCGGTTGCGGTCGTCATGAGCCATGCGCAGGATGGTCAGCATCATGTCGCGGTACAGCGGCAGGTTGGGGCTGTTCGGGGCGACCAGCTGCAGTTGCTTGTCGATGTTGCCCAGGTCGATACCCTGGTCTTTGAAATGGTTGAACAGAAGCTCATTCGGTTGGTAAGGCATTCAACGTCTCCTTCTGCAGCAAAACCTCTGACCGGGTCGATGGTGTGTCCCGGCCGCGGCACTGCGTGTGCCGCTGGCTGCTATGGCTCGAGTGTGCGCCCCGAGCATTGCAGTAGGCCTTCAAGGCCATGATGCAGTGGCAATTCCATCTTGTTGTCGTTGTTGTGGGTCTCGTTATCAATCTAGACGCTGGCGCGCCATTGCGCCGCTTGCCTTGCAAGCGGGCCGTCGGTCAGGTCAGGCCCAGCCTTTACGTGGCTTTGGTCTACTGGAAGGGGGCAAAAGCGCGACGCGGGAGGTGGCGGTATGCATCGACTGGTGATCGAGGTGGATGGGCAGCTGTTTCAGTTGCTGGCGCGCGAGGCGCAGGCCCATCACCTGAGCCTTGAAGGTGAATGCCTGCGTCGTCTGCAAGGTGCAGAGCGGCAATCACGGTATCTACAGGCCTTGTTGGCCGAGTTGCGCGCCGAGGAAGAGCAACGGCGCGCTAGCGATCAGCTGGCCTGAATCACTTCTTCTTGTTGCCGGCCACGCAGCTGGCGGCATCGAAGGCCTGATCCATGATGGGCTGGTTGGTCTTGTAGACGGTGAAACGATAGACCAGTACTGCGCCCTTGGACATCAGCTGGCGGTAGCCGGTATTGCGGCAAACGCTGTCGCCCAGCTGGCTGCGTACCTGCTGCGGGTTGGCGCGCATGCGTTCGGCATGGCTCTCTCGCACGCTGAGGTGGTTGACCAGCGCCTTGCCTTTTTCGACGGTGTAGCCTTGGTCGAGGATATCTTCGTTGATGGCGCGTGGGGTGCCGACGCTGCTTTCCTTGGCGACCTTCTCCAGCGTCTGTTTCAGCTCGTACTCCTGCTTGGAGGCGGCCTGGGCAGCCAGGGGCAGGGCGAGCAGCAGGCTCAGGGTCGGGGCAATTAGACGCAGCATGGATCTCTCCTGGTTCGATGACTGGCGCTTTGACCTGCGCCGGCAGGCGGCGTTCCCTGAAACTCGGTGTTTCCGGCCGCCACAACCGGCGATTATAAAGGAGCCGCAGGCGGGGCTGCACGGCAAATGACGCGGCCTCTGGTAGACTGGCGCCTTGTCATCCGTAGAGTCGTTTTTTGTGTTCGTCCCTTCTCAACGCCAAGGCCTGCAGCCATGAGCCATGCGGTAGCGCGGCTGCGCGCCGAGCGCCTGGCCCGCAGCATCAAACCTTTCGTCGCCCGCGGCTCGCGTGCCGAACGCTGCCCGCAGTGCCGGGTCATCGCCACGCATTGCCTGTGTGCCTGGAAGCCCAGGGTGCAGGCCGAGTCCGGCATGTGCCTGCTGATGCATGACACCGAGCCACTCAAACCCACCAATACTGGCTGGCTGATCGCCGACCTGATCGAGGACACCTCGGCCTTCGGCTGGCTGCGCACGTCGGTGGACGAGGGTTTGCTGGCGCTGCTGGAACATCCGCAGTGGCAGCCCTATATCGTCTTCCCCGGTGAGTTCGTTGCCCAGGAGCGGGTGGTCAGCGAGGTCGCCTGCGCACCGGGCAAACGCCCGCTGTTCATCCTGCTGGATGCCACCTGGACCGAAGCGCGCAAGATGTTCCGCAAGAGCCCGTACCTCGACAAGTTCCCGGTACTGAGCCTGCAGGCCGAACAGATGTCGCGCTATCGCCTGCGTCGTTCCAAGCGCGACGACCATTTCTGCACGGCGGAAGTGGCGGCCATGTGCCTGGACCTGGCCGGCGACAGCCAGGCTTCGCAGGCCCTGGATGCCTATCTGGATGTGTTCAGCCTGCATTACCTCAGTGGCAAGCGGCGCCTGCCGCTCGATGAGCAGGATGAGGTACACCGGCGTTTGCATACCTTCCTATAGTCCAAGGGGCGGGCGCTGCGGATTGGTTCATACTGACGGGGCTGGCAGCCAGGGAGGTGGGTTCGACCGGGCAATTGGCTTGACCACTCGGTGCGTGCTCGTCATCCTTGGCGCCGATTCGGGCACGACGAAGCTGCTGTTACCCCGGACTTCGCCGTGCCGTCCCGGCCGGCGGCCCTGCCGTTCGCGCCTTGAGTTGCCTGCCAGGCGTATCCCGTATCCCCGCGCCTGGCACAGAACAGGATCCATAGATCGATGGCCACATACGAAATCCTGATTGCCGATGACCACCCGTTGTTTCGCAGCGCACTGCGCCAGGCCGTTACCCTCGGCCTCGGGCCGGACGTGCGGCTGGTTGAGGTGGCGAGCATCGCCGAACTGGAAGCCAGCCTGACGGAAAAGTCCGATTGGGACCTGGTCCTGCTGGACTTGAACATGCCCGGTGCCTATGGCTTCTCTGGCCTGGTCCTGTTGCGTGGGCAGTACCCGCAAATCCCGGTGGTGATGGTGTCGGCGCAGGAAGAAGCGGCGGTCGTGGTGAAATCCCGTGAATTCGGTGCCAGTGGTTTCATTCCCAAGTCCAGCGAGCTGAGCAAGATCCAGGAAGCGGTACGCAACGTGCTCGATGGCGATGTCTGGTGGCCACCCCAGGCGTTCGAGAAGGTCGATGTATCGGCTGAGGCCAAGGCCGCCAGCGAGGGGCTCGCAAGCCTCACACCCCAGCAGTTCCGGGTGCTGACCATGGTCTGTGAAGGCCTGCTGAACAAACAGATCGCCTATGAGCTGAGCGTGTCGGAAGCGACCATCAAGGCCCATGTGACTGCAATCTTCCGCAAGCTCGGGGTGCGCACACGCACACAGGCCGCGCTACTGCTGCAACAACTTGAATCGGTTTCCGCCAGCTAAGTCCCTGCGCCTTCACGCTTTTTTGACCAGTGTCGGATTAGCCTGCCAGGCTTTCATCGATGAAGTGAGTGACACATGTCGCCATTCAAGGGCCAGACCGGCCTCAAACGGATTTTCAATGCTGCCGGCTACTCGCTGGACGGCCTGCGGACCGCCTTCAAGGGCGAAGCCGCTTTCCGCCAGTTGGTGTTGCTCAATGTGCTGCTGATCCCGACGGCTTTCTGGCTGCCGGTGAGCCGTGTCGAGCGGGCGATCCTGATTGCCGTGTGCCTGCTGGGGCTGATCGTCGAACTGCTCAACTCGGCGGTGGAGGCGGCCATCGATCGTATTTCGCTGGAGCGCCACCCACTGTCGAAGAACGCCAAGGACATGGGCAGCGCCGCGCAACTGGTGGCGATGTCCATGGTGGCGGTGGTGTGGGGCGTGATCCTGCTGGGCTGACCTTCAGGCGATCGGCGGCAGGACGATTTCGTCGCTACGCTGCACGCCTGCGGTGAAGCTGCGACACAGTTCGAGGAACTCGCGCATGGCCGAGGTCTGGTATTTCTGTTTGTGCCAGATGAAATAGAACTGCCGCGCCAGGTCCAGGGCCGGGGTTTCCACCGGCACCAGGCTGCCGCGGCGGAAGGCGTCGCGCAGGGCCAGGCGCGAGATGCAGCCGATCCCCAGGCCTGACTCCACCGCGCGCTTGATCGCTTCGGTGTGTTCCAGCTCAAGGCGAATATTGAGGTTGG
Organism: Pseudomonas sp. ES1; assembly: GCF_050586605.1. NCBI lineage: Bacteria > Pseudomonadati > Pseudomonadota > Gammaproteobacteria > Pseudomonadales > Pseudomonadaceae > Pseudomonas > Pseudomonas sp. ES1. Next base: position 57,321 of record NZ_JBOBDM010000012.1, read on the forward strand.
CGCGGTGGTGGCGCATGGCTTGGTCGAAGGTCAGGCGTGTCCCAGAACCCTGTTCGCGCAAAATCCAGGCCTCATGGGAGAGCTGCTCGATGCTGGCGTGGCCGACTTTGGCCAGCGGGTGCTGTGGGGCGCAGAACACCACCAGTTCATCTTCCACCCAGGGCTGTACTTCCAGGTCAGGGTGGTTGCAATCACCTTCGATTAGACCCAAATCAATTTCATAGTGGGCGACCTGTTGCACGATATGCGCAGTGTTCTGCACGTGCAGCTTGACCTGGCTCTCCGGGTGTACCTGCATGAAACTGCCGATCAGCAGGGTGGCCAGGTAGTTGCCGATGGTCAGGGTGGCTCCGACCGCCAACGAGCCGAAGCCGGACTTGCCATTGAGCAGGTCCTCGATCTCTTTGGCCTGGTCGAGCAGGGCCACTGCCTGGGGCAGTAACTGATGGCCCAGGGCGTTGAGGCTCAGGCGCTTGCCGGCGCGGTCGAACAGTTGGCAACTGGATTGGCGCTCCAGTTCGGTGATCGAGGTGCTGGCGGCTGACTGCGACAGGGCCAGCACGCCCGCGGCCCGGGACACGCTCTGGTGCTGGGCGACGGCGACGAAGACCTGAAGTTGACGAAGTGTAAATCGCATATCTATATAACCGATAACACATATCTTGATAATTCAGTTAACAGATATTGTCGCTGCCCCTAAACTATCGCGCAACTGTGCGCCTTGTGCGCGCTGCGTTTTTCTTCAGGAGCCCCATCGATGAGCAACATGAACCACGAACGTGTCCTCAGTGTTCACCACTGGAACGACACCCTGTTCAGCTTCAAGTGCACCCGCGATCCGGGCCTGCGCTTCGAGAACGGTCAGTTCGTGATGATCGGCCTGCAGCAGGAAAGCGGCCGCCCGCTCATGCGCGCCTACTCCATCGCGTCGCCGAACTGGGAAGAGCACCTGGAATTCTTCAGCATCAAGGTGCCGGATGGTCCGTTGACCTCGCAGCTGCAACACCTGAAGGAAGGCGACGAGATCATCATCAGCAAGAAGCCTACCGGCACGTTGGTACTTGACGACCTGAACCCGGGCAAGCACCTGTACCTGCTGAGCACCGGCACTGGCCTGGCGCCATTCATGAGCGTCATCCAGGACCCCGAGACCTACGAGCGTTTCGAGAAGGTGATCCTGGTCCACGGCGTGCGCTACGTGAACGAAGTCGCCTACCGCGAATTCATCACCGAGCACCTGCCGCAGAACGAGTTCTTCGGCGAGTCCGTGCGTGACAAGCTGATCTACTACCCGACCGTGACCCGCGAGCCGTTCGAGAACCAGGGCCGTCTGACCGACCTGATGCGCAGCGGCAAGCTGTTCAGCGATATCGGCCTGCCACCGATCAACCCGCAGGACGACCGCGCGATGATCTGCGGCAGCCCGAGCATGCTCGACGAGACCAGCGAAGTGCTGGACAGCTTCGGCCTGAAGATCTCTGCGCGCATGCGCGAGCCGGGTGATTACCTGATCGAGCGCGCCTTCGTCGAGAAGTAAGGCGAGCGCGGTTAACGAAAAACGCAGGCCTTGGCCTGCGTTTTTTTATGCCTGGATTCAGCAAGGCCGGTGCAGGCTCAACAATCGCGTACGACCTCCAGCACCCGGATCTGGTCAGGCTGAGGATAGTGCCAGCGCACCTGCACATCCCAGAACTTCACCCCGTAAACCCGCTCGACGGGCGGTACCTGATAGGCAGGCCGCGGGTCCTGTGCCAAACACTGCTCGATCAACGCCACCAGTGGCTCATCCAGGCGCAGCGCATGCTCGCGAGCCTGGGGCAGGGCGCTTTCACTCCACTGTACGGCGATAGGCGCTGGTGCCGCGCCAGCCATCTGGTTGGTCGCCTCCAGGATGCTATCGGCATAAGGCACGTAGGGTTTGATATCCAGCACCGGCGTGCCGTCGAGCAGGTCGATGCCTGAAAGCAGCAGGCGCCCAGGCTCGACGCCTTCCAGGCGCACCACTGACTGACCGATGCCGTTGGGGCGATGGGTGGCGCGGGTGGCGAACACCCCCATGCTCTTGTTGCCGCCCAGGCGCGGCGGGCGCACTTTCAGGCGTGGCTTGTCCTCCAGGGCTTCGTGGAACAGGAACAACAGCCAAACGTGGCTGACCTGCTCCAACCCCTCTACCGCGTCCCCCTGGTCGAACGGCGGCAGCAGTTCGAGCACGCCTCGCGCAGCTGGCGCCAGTTGCGGCTGGCGCGGGATGGCGAACTTCTCCTTGAAGCAGGAGCGGACGATGCCGACCGGCGAGACGGTGTGTTGCATCAGCCACGCACGCGCTGGGTGAGGCCCTTGAGGAAGTTGCGCAGCAACTGGTCGCCGCAAGGGCGGTAGTTGTCATGGCCGACCTTGCGGAACAGCGCGCTCAGTTCGGGCTTGGACACCGGGAAGTTGACCGCCTTGAGCACCGCGTGCAGGTCGTCCTCCTTCAGCTCGAAGGCCACTCGCAGCTTCTTGAGAATGGTGTTGTTAGTCACCGGCAATTCGACAGGTTGTGGCGGGCGGCTGTCGTCGCGACCGCGGCGGTGGATCACCAGGCCGTCGAGAAAATAGGCCATGACCTTGTCCGGGCACTGTACGAAGCCGGGCTCTTCTTCTTTCTTCACATAGCCGGCAATCGCCTCTGCGGTGACCTGCAGGCCGGCCAGGCCGATGATCTCGGCCATTTTCTGGTCGTTGGCTTTGATCATGTAGCGCAGGCTACGCATGACGTCGTTGTGGTTCATTGCAGCAAATCCTGTTCAAGAGCCGCACCAGTCCGCGCGGCAGTAATGCTAGAAACGTTCGGTGGCGGCGACATAGCGCCATTGCCCGGCTGGCAGCTTGCCCATCGACACGCCGCCCAGGCGGATGCGGCGCATGCCCAGCACCTTAAGGCCTGCTGTTTCGCACAGCGCCTCGATCTGCCCGCGTTGCGGGTTCTTCAGCACCATGCGCAGATGCTGTTCGTTCTGCCAGCTGGCCTTGGCCTTGGGGAGCTCCACACCCTTGCGCTCCACGCCGCGGGCCAGGCGTTCCAGTGCACCAGGTTTGGCCTCGCCGCTGACCTGGACGATGTATTCCTGCTCGAGGCGACGCAGGTCGGCGTCGATCTTGCGGCTGACGCGCCAGTCCTGGGTGAACACCTGCAGCCCGCTGGCGCCCGGCAGCAGTGGGGCGATGCAGTCCTGGCGGGTGAAGTGGCCGTGCAGCGGGCGCAGGCCTTCGCGGTGGGCTTCGCTGAGGGTGGCCATGGACATGCCTGCCTGGGCGATTGTCACGTTCTGGCCAGCTTGCTGATTGAGCAGCAAGGTCACAGGTTCCAGGGTTTCGGCGCGGGCACCAGGCAGCAGTTCCACGCGCTGGTCGAGGATCTTGAATTGCGGCTGCTCGACCACTTCGCCATCGACCGTGACCCAGCCTCCTTCGATGTACAGCTCGGCCTCTCGGCGCGAGCAGCCAAGCTGTTCGATGAGGCGTTTGGACAGGCGGATAGGCTCGGACATGGACAATGAGTTCGCAGGGCAGGGAAAGCGCTCATTGTACCTGCCCCGGTAGGTTTGGGGCTGCAAATTGGTGTCATTTGCGCCATTTCGGCAAACAACCGCTACCTCGTAGGCAGCGCCTCACGGCGTTGTACGGCCCCGTTGCATGTGCAGCAGTGGATACGGCTGACCCAGGCCGTCCGTTGCCGAGCGGCCAATGATCTCGAAGCCTTCGTGCAAGTAGAAGCCAAGGGCCTGGGGGTTCTGTTCGTTGACATCCAGGCGTTCGGCATTCAGCTCTGCCACTGCGTGACGCAGCAAGCGTTGGCCGACGCCCTGGCCGAAATGTTCGGGAGCGACGAACAGCAGGTCGACGCGACCATTGGCCACGCCGGCAAAGCCAAGGATCCGCCGGTCGCGGTCCTTGCAGCAGACCAGCATCACTGCGTCCAGGTACTGGGACAGCACATGCTCGCGCAACAGTTGGATGTAGGCGTCGGGGAGGAAGTCATGGGTGGCCCGTACCGACGCCTCCCAGATCCGCACCAGTTCCGGGTAGTCGGCATAGCGGGGGGTGTGCAGGGTCAGCGTCGGCTTCATCCTCGGCGGCTCCGGTGTGCGTTGGCCTCTGCACAAACATAGATGCAAAAAAATACCCCGCCAGTGGGCGGGGTATTTTCAGTGCAGCGGGGTGTCAGACTGGCTCTGCCCACATGTCGTATTCATCCGCATCGACGATGCGGCAACGCACTTTGTCGCCTGGCTTGAAGCCGTGGTCGCCATCGATGAACACGCTGCCGTCGATTTCCGGCGCGTCGAAGAAGCTACGGCCTACCGAACCCTGCTCTTCGACTTCGTCGATCAGCACTTCGATTTCCTTGCCGATGCGCAGTTGCAGGCGGGCGGTGCTGATGGCCTGCTGGTGGGCCATGAAGCGGTCCCAACGTTCCTGCTTGACGTCATCCGGTACCTCGTCCAGGCCCAGGTCGTTGGCCGGGGCGCCCTCTACCGGCGAGTACTGGAAGCAGCCGACGCGGTCGAGCTGGGCTTCGGTCAGCCAGTCCAGCAGGTACTGGAAGTCTTCCTCGGTCTCGCCAGGGAAACCGACGATGAAGGTCGAACGGATCACCAGCTCGGGGCACTGCTCGCGCCAGTTCTTGATACGGGCCAGGGTGCGGTCTTCGAAGGCCGGGCGCTTCATCGACTTGAGCACTTTGGGGCTGGCGTGCTGGAACGGGATGTCCAGGTACGGCAGGATCTTGCCGGCGGCCATCAGCGGGATCACGTCGTCCACGTTCGGGTACGGGTAGACGTAGTGCAGGCGCACCCAGGCGCCCAGGCTGCTCAGCGCTTCGCACAGCTCGAGCATGCGAGTCTTGACCGGGCGGCCGTTCCAGAAGTCGGTCTTGTACTTGACGTCGACGCCGTAGGCGCTGGTGTCCTGGGAAATCACCAGGATTTCCTTGACGCCGGCCTTGACCAGGCGCTCGGCCTCGCTCAGCACTTCACCGACCGGGCGGCTGACCAGCTTGCCGCGCATCGATGGAATGATGCAGAAGCTGCAGCTGTGGTTGCAGCCTTCGGAAATCTTCAGGTAGGCGTAGTGGCGCGGCGTCAGCTTCACGCCTTGAGGCGGCACCAGGTCGATCAGCGGGTTGTGGTCCTGGCGTGGCGGCACCACTTCGTGCACGGCGTTGACCACCTGCTCGTACTGCTGGGGGCCGGTGACAGAAAGCACGCTCGGGTGCACGTCACGGATGCTGCCCTCTTCGACGCCCATGCAGCCGGTGACGATGACCTTGCCGTTTTCCTTGATGGCTTCGCCGATCACTTCCAGCGACTCGGCCTTGGCGCTGTCGATGAAGCCGCAGGTGTTGACCACCACCACGTCGGCGTCCTCGTAGGTCGGCACGACTTCATAGCCTTCCATGCGCAGCTGGGTCAGGATGCGCTCGGAATCGACCAGGGCCTTGGGGCAACCCAGGGAAACGAAGCCGACCTTAGGGGTGGCGGGAGTGGTGGACATGGCTAACCTCGGTATTGAATACAGGTCGCCCGGCCGGTAACGGGGGCGATCCTGGCGGGCGCTTTTCGCGCCTCTGATCAAAAAGTGCGCAATTCTAGCGAGCGCAAGGTCGCTTGACCAGCAGAAATACGACGAACGCTGCGCTATGCTTCGCGCCGTTGCGCGGGGGCCTACGGGATGCCCCGACGCGGATGGGAATTCAATCGGTCTAACAGGCCTTCTGCGGGAGTGGTCGATGGTTCAGGCAAGCAGTCACGCCGCGGGCGGGCACGAGGGTAAGCAGGGTGCGACGCGGTCGCTGGGCCTGCTCGTGGCAGCTGTTGGGGTGGTCTATGGCGATATCGGCACCAGCCCGCTGTACACCCTCAAAGAGGTCTTCAGCGGCGGTTATGGAGTACCGGTCAACCACGATGGGGTGCTGGGCATCCTGTCGCTGATCCTCTGGTCGCTGCTGTGGGTGGTGTCGTTCAAGTACGTGATGTTCATCCTGCGCGCCGACAACCAGGGCGAGGGCGGCACCATGGCGCTGACGGCGCTGGCGCGGCGGGCCACGGCCAGCCATCCGAAGCTGCGTGCGCTGATGGTCATCTGCGGCCTGATCGGCGCCTCGCTGTTCTATGGCGACAGCATGATCACCCCGGCGGTGTCGGTGCTGTCGGCGGTGGAGGGCATGGGCCTGGCGTTCGATGGCATCGACCACTGGGTGGTGCCCATCTCGCTGGTGGTGCTGGTGGCGCTGTTCCTGGTGCAGAAGCACGGCACCGAGACGATCGGCAAGCTGTTCGGCCCGATCATGGTCACCTGGTTCCTGGTGCTGGGGGCACTCGGCGTGCATGGCATCTCGCAGAGCCCGGAAGTGCTCAAGGCCTTCAACCCGGGCTGGGCGTTGAATTTCTTCATCGTTCATCCGGGCATGGGCGTGGCGATCCTCGGCGCCGTGGTGCTGGCGCTGACCGGTGCCGAGGCGCTGTATGCCGACATGGGCCACTTCGGCCGCAAGCCGATCGCCCGTGCCTGGTTCATCCTGGTGCTGCCGGCGCTGGTGCTCAACTACTTTGGCCAGGGGGCGATGCTGTTGCAGAACCCCGAAGCCGCCCGTAACCCCTTCTACCTGCTGGCACCGAGCTGGGCACTGCTGCCGTTGGTGGGCCTGGCTACCATGGCCACGGTGATCGCCTCGCAGGCGGTCATCTCGGGTGCCTTTTCCCTGACCCGCCAGGCCATCCAGCTCGGCTACATCCCGCGCATGCAGATCCAGCACACCTCCAGCGACGAGCAGGGGCAGATCTACATCGGTGCGGTGAACTGGACGCTGATGGTCGGCGTGGTGCTGCTGGTGATCGGCTTCGAGTCGTCCGGCGCCCTGGCTGCGGCCTATGGGGTGGCGGTGACCGGCACCATGTTGATGACCACCATCCTGGTGTCGGCGGTGATGCTGCTGTTGTGGAAGTGGCCACCGGTACTGGCGGTGCCGATTCTGGTGGGCTTCCTGTTGGTCGACGGGCTGTTCTTTGCCGCCAACGTGCCGAAGATAGTCCAGGGCGGTGCTTTCCCGGTATTGGCGGGGATCGTGCTGTTCGTGCTGATGAGCACCTGGAAGCGTGGCAAGCAGATCCTGGTCGAGCGCATCGACGAAGGCGCGTTGCCGCTGCCGCTGTTCATCGCCAGCATCCGTGTGCAACCACCGCACCGGGTCGAGGGCACAGCGGTGTTCCTCACCGCGCGATCGGACGCCGTGCCCCACGCGCTGTTGCACAACATGCTGCACAACCAGGTGCTGCACAGCCAGGTGGTGCTGTTGACGGTAGTCAGCGAGGACCAGCCGCGGGTGCCGGAGAGCGAGCGTTTCGAAGTGGAAGCCTATGGCGACGGGTTCTTCCGGGTGCTGCTGCACTTCGGTTTCATGGATGAGCCCGACGTGCCGGCGGCCTTGAAACTGTGCCATCTGGACCAGCTGGATTTCAGCCCGATGCGCACCACGTATTTCCTCAGCCGCGAGACGGTGATTGCATCGCGACTGGAGGGGATGTCGCGTTGGCGCAGCAACCTGTTCGCATTCCTGCTCAAGAACGCCAACGGTAACCTGCGCTTCTTCAACCTGCCGTTGAATCGGGTGATCGAGCTGGGAACCCAGGTCGAGATCTAGAAACAGTTAGGGGCCGCATAGCGGCCCCTTTTCACATCATTTTTCAGCGACGCTGGACTTCCCCTGGCGGGTCTCGATCTCGTTGATCAGGCGCTTGGCCAGTGCCGGGTAGTTCTCGTCGAAGTGGTGGCCGCCGGGCAGCTTCATGCGTTCACCCACGGCAGTCTTGTCGGTGCAGCCGCTTTCGTCGGTTTCCTCGACACCATACACGCAGACCACCTTGGCGGCGGGCAGCTTGGCCATCTCCAGCCCGGTCGGGGCTTCCTGGCCTTCCTTGCCCAACCAGCCCTCGACCTCGATCTCGAAGCTGCCGCTGCGGGCGAAGGCCAGCAGGATCACCGCATCGACGCGCTTCTGGTCTTCTTCGGGCAGGCGGTTGTAGATGGCTGGCAGTACGTCGGCGCCGAACGAGTAGCCGGTCAGCACGAAACGTTTGGTGCCCCATTTCTGGCGGTAGTGCTGCATCAGTTCGGACAGGTCGGCGGCGCTTTGCTCCGGCGTCTTGTGCTGCCAGTAGTAGCGCAGGGTGTCGATACCCACCACCGGGAAGCCGAGCTTGGCCATCTCGCCGGCGACGTCGCGGTCCAGGTCGCGCCAGCCACCGTCGCCCGAGAGGAACAGGGTGACGGTGTCGGTGGTCTGCCCGGCCGGGACTTCGACCACCGGGATCGCCAGGGCGTTGCCGTCCTGGCCGACCAGGGCTTGGGTGAGCTGGGCCTTGAGTACCTGGGGCAGGTGGATGTCGTAGTCGGCAATGCTGGTCTCGGCGTTGGCCTGGTCGCGCACGAAGGCGGCACTGGCATCGTCCGGGTTGTCGTTCCAAGCCACGTTCCAGTGGCCGTGGGCGGCGGATTTGGGCAATTCAACCTGGCAGTCTGGTTGTTCAAGGGTGAAGTCCACCGAGATGGCGCGGGCCTTGTCATCGCTCTGTGTGGCCAGCCAGCGCCAGGCCTGGGCGGCGCCGGGGCCGATGCCGGCGACCACGGTGGGTTTGTCGGACAACTGCGCCAGTGCCTCATTCATGGCTGCCTGCTGTTTGCCGCAGTCGGCCGGTGGCAGGATCACCTGCACCAGTTGAGCTTCGCCGGCCTGGCTCAGGTCCAGCAGTTGCTTGTCGCTCAAGGCCTGTTCCTGCGGCACGCCGATGGCTACCCGGGCCTTGGCATGTACGCCAGGGGTGGCTCGGGTCAGGCTGCTGCCGTCGCCCAGGGTCAGGTGGTCCAGGCGCGCTTCTGGGGCAGGTCGGGTCCACAGCCAGAAGGCTGCACCGCCGGCCAGGGCGGCCAGTAGCAGGGGAATCAGTACGTACAGCCAATAGCGTCGGATCATCAACGTTTCACCAATCCAGTCAGGCCACCAGCGATCAGGGCGGCGGTATCAGCCAGTGCCACCAGCGGGTCGAGCCCGGCCGGCACGGCCATGTAACGGGGTTCCCAGTCCGGCTGGAACTTGTCCTTGAAGCGCCGCAGGCCCTGGAAGTTGTACAGCTGCTCGCCACGCTGGAACACCATCGAACCCAGGCGTTGGGTCAAGGGTGCGCCGCGCCGCGGCTGCAAGCCGGAAAGGGGGACCATCCCCAGGCTGAAACGGCCATAGTCATGGCTCTTGTAGTGGAGGATCAGGCCAACCATCATGAATTCCATGGTCAGCTTCGGCGCCTCCGGGTGGGCGCGCATCAGGTCCAGGCTGGCCAGCTCGTTGCTGTGGGTCTCCAGCAGGTTGGCAAAGGCCACCGGGCGGCCCTGGAAACGAATCAGCGCGATACGAAAGTGCTGCAGGTATTCAGGGCTGAAGCGGCCGAGCGAGAAGCCTTTCTCGCGCACGTTCTTGCCTTCGAGCCAGGCGTCGGAGATTTCCTTGAGCTCGGCCAGCGGCGCTTGGCCGGGCTCGTGCACCTCAAGGCTCAGGCCGTCGCGCCCACCGCGGTTCCAGGTGTAACGCAGGTCCTTCATTTCCTTGCCTTTGGCTTCGAGGTCGAAGCGGCGCAGGTCGACCCGGGCTTCTTCGCCCAGCTTGATCGCGGTCAGGCCGATGTCCATGTAGAACGGCAGGTTCTCCGCGCGCACCTGGTAGAACACCGGGCGGGCGTGGTGCAGGTCGCACAGGTCGCGGAACTGCCAGATCATCTCGGCGCGCTCCTGGGCCGGCCCGATAGGGTCGTACAAAGCCACCAGGCTGCGACCACGGCGGGCGTACATGAGGAAGGCATTGTCGCTGGGATGGAACAGCAGGGCCTTGTCACCGGTCAGTGCCAGGCCACCGTCGGGCTGGTCGGAGGCCAGCAGGATGCGGTTGGCGCGTTGCAGTTCGTCTTCGGTGGGCAGGTGGATCACCGGGCGCGCGGTGCGCAGCAGCCAGGTCAGGGAGACGATCACCAGCAGTACGGCGCTGCCCATGGCCGCGCGCAGGCCGCGTGGGGCATCGGCATCAAGGGTGAACTGCCACCACAGTTTGTGGGTGTAGGGTACGTCCTGATAGGCGAACAGCAGCAGCCAGATCGACGCACCGACCACGCAGGCGCTGGCCACCAGGTACACCGGCGAGAACGGCAGCTCAAGCAGCCTGCTGGGGCGATAGAACGAACGGCGAAACAGTGCCAGCAGGGCAGCGGTGAGGCACATGAGCGTGGCCTCTTCCCAGTCGAAGCCCTTGAGCAGCGACAGGACTGCGCCTGCCAGCAGCAGCACGGTGGTCAGTAGCCAGGCGGCTGACAGACGGCGGCGCAGGCCCTGGGCCAACAGCAGGCACAGCACGCCGATGAGGCTGGCGCCGAAGTGCGACGCATCGATCAGCCGGTGCGGAATCAGGAAACCCATGTGTTCCAGACGGCTGTCGATCTCGGGGGTGGCGCCGGAGAACAGCAGCACCACACCGGAGAGGAACACCAGGATTGCCAGTACCGGTGCAGCCAGCCCGGAAGCCGCGCGGATGGCTTGTTGGGCGAACAGCAGGCGGCGCGCTTCGTTGGCCAGCAGCAGTACGCACGCCACAAGCAGCGGCAGCACAACGTAGATAAGCCGGTACAGCAGCAGTGCGGCGGCCAGTGGTGCGGCGCCCAGCTGGTTGGCAAAGGCGGCCAGCAGGATCGCCTCGAATACACCGACACCGCCGGGTACGTGGCTCAGCACACCGGCAGCCAGTGCCAGCAGGTAGACCAGTACAAAGGCACCGAATGGCGGTGCTTCCGGCAGCAGCAGGTACAGCACGGTGGCGGCGGCGGCTACGTCCAGCGCGGTGATCAGCAGTTGCAGGCCGGCCAGGCGAGCGCTTGGCAGGCGCAGGGTGCGGCGACCGAACTGAACCAGCAGGCTGTCCTTGAGCGGTTGCTCTGCCAGGCGGCGACGGTACAGGCCCATTACCAACGCAGCGGTCATGACCAGTACTGCCACGGCAATCCCACCCAGCAGCGGCGCGGGCAGGCGCAGTGCAGTGGCAGCGGCCGGCAGATTGCTGAGAGTGGCCAGGGCCGCCAGCGGCGGCAGCGCGCAGCCCAGCGACAGGCTGGCGAACACGGTCATGCGTGCGACTTCCGCAGCGCTGAGCCCCTGGCGGGCATACAGGCGATAACGTACCGAACCACCTGAGAGCATCGACAGGCCGATGGCATTACCGATTGCGAAGGCGCTGAAACCACCTAGCACCAAGGTTCGCGGCGGTAACTGTACCGCCGCGAAACGGCTGGCCGACCATTCGTAGCCCAGCAGGATCAGGAAGCCGACTGCGGTAGCCAGCAGTGCCCCCAGCAAAGCGTTGGACGGCACGCTGAGCATGGCGTCATGCAGCGCGTAGATGTCCAACTCGCTCAACAGGTGACGGCAGGCAATCAGGCCCATGGCGAACAGCACCAGGGTCAGCGCGAGGCTCAGGGGTTGGCGGTACTTGCTCAGGCGTTCCAGCCAGGGCAGGCGTTGTGCAGCCGTAGGCAAGGCCGCAGTCAGCGGTGCCTGGGTTTCGGGGGTGGGGGCGGTCATGGGTTACCCCGTGCGATCAGCGCGAGGTGCAAGCGAGCTACGGCCAAGTGAAAATCCCTTTGGAAAAACGTGTCCAGATATTACTCCGGCCCATGTAGTTAATCTGTTTCAGGATAGTTAAAGATAGTTCATTCAGCTATGTGGATCAGCCGCGGGGGCGAGGCGGGAGGTGCACTGCGCCTGGTCTGCGTGGCCCAATGCGATGGGCCGGAATGCAACAAGCCCCGCACTATCTTTCGATAGGCGGGGCTTGTTCTGACGATATGGTTGCGGGAGCCGGATTTGAACCGACGACCTTCGGGTTATGAGCCCGACGAGCTACCAGGCTGCTCCATCCCGCGTCAGTGGTGCGCATTCTACCGATTAGTGAATGGCTGTCAAGCACAAATGCTTGATTTATTTGGTTTTTTCTAAATGTCCGGGCACGGGCAATAAAAAAGGCCACTGTAAAAACAGTGGCCTTTCTAGAATCTGGTTGCGGGAGCCGGATTTGAACCGACGACCTTCGGGTTATGAGCCCGACGAGCTACCAGGCTGCTCCATCCCGCGTCAGAGGGGCGCATTCTACGGATTATCCGAATGCTGTCAAGCTTTAATGCTCAATAGTCTTCAAGGGTTATCCGAAATGCTTTTCAGGGATCAATAAAAAAGGCCACTGTCGAAACAGTGGCCTTTTCTTTAATCTGGTTGCGGGAGCCGGATTTGAACCGACGACCTTCGGGTTATGAGCCCGACGAGCTACCAGGCTGCTCCATCCCGCGCCTGTGAGATCGAATTCTACGGAATTCCTTCCCGATGTCAAGTTTTAAATCAAAAAAACCTTTCCCGTTCAGACTCTTAGCGTGCCAGATCGGTGGCTGACCCAGTGTTGACGGGGGTTCCAGGCCGATTGTCGTGTACACCCTGTCTCCGCTCATGGGGCTTGGGGTAATATCTGTATGAATTTACAGTACTGGCTGTCGTCCATGTCCTTGCGCAAGATCATTCATGTCGACTGTGACTGCTTCTACGCCGCCATCGAGATGCGTGATGACCCGCGCCTGGTGGGGCGCCCCATGGCAGTGGGTGGGCAGCCAGGGCAGCGTGGGGTGATTGCCACCTGCAACTATGAGGCGCGGGCCTATGGCGTGCGCTCGGCGATGTCCTCGGGGCATGCCATGAAGCTGTGCCCAGACCTGCAGATCGTCAAGCCTCGCTTCGAGGCCTACCGTGAAGCGTCGCGGGAGATACACGCGATTTTCCGTGACTACACCGAGCTGATCGAGCCCTTGTCGCTGGACGAGGCTTATCTGGATGTCAGTGACAGCCAGTGGTTTGCCGGCAGCGCCACGCGCATTGCCGAAGATATCCGCAGGCGTGTCGCGCAGCAGTTGCACATCACGGTTTCTGCCGGGGTGGCGCCTAACAAGTTCCTGGCCAAGATTGCCAGTGACTGGCGCAAGCCCAACGGCCTGTTCGTGATTACCCCGGATCAGGTGGAGGCGTTCGTCGCCGCGCTGCCGGTCGCTCGTCTGCACGGGGTGGGTAAAGTCACGGCGGACAAGCTGTCGCGGCTGGGCATTGATACCTGCCTTTCCTTGCGTGATTGGCCGCGCCTGGCATTGGTCCGTGAATTCGGCAGTTTCGGTGAGCGCTTGTGGGGGCTGGCGCGGGGTATCGATGAGCGTGCGGTGCAAAATGACAGTCGTCGCCAGTCGGTCAGCGTGGAAAACACCTACGATCATGATCTGCCGGACCTGGCCAGTTGCCTGGAAAAGCTCCCCGACCTGCTGGCCAGCCTGAACGAGCGTATTGCCCGGATGGACAGCAGCTATCGGCCCGACAAGCCTTTCGTCAAGGTGAAGTTCCATGACTTCAGCCAAACCACCCTGGAGCAGGCAGGGGCAGGGCGTGACCTTGAGAGTTACCGGCAGTTGCTCAGCCAGGCGTTCGCACGCGGGGGTAAGCCCGTGCGTTTACTGGGTGTAGGGGTGAGGTTGCGTGATTTGCGCGGCGCCCATGAGCAATTGGAGTTGTTCGAGAGCAAATAAAGAAGGGGCGCGATGTGCGCCCCTTGCTGTTATTGCGTCAAGCCATTCATTGCGCGCCAGGGTCGGCGACCAGGCGGCCGGTTTCCTTGGTCAGCGTTTTGAGGAAGTCCTGCTGCAGTTCCGGATCGTTGCGAGTCAGCTCGATCAGGCTCTGCTCCAGCTCGCTGGCTTCTTCTTCCAGGCCCAGCTCCGAGAGGCGCTTGACCCGATGTACCCACTGGCCGACATCGTCGTCTTCGAGGTCATCGAAGATCAGCTCGTGCGCTTCCAGCAGCTTGCCACGCAGGTTGCCGCTTACCAGCAGGCTGGCATCGCCACGCACGCCGTTGTCCTCGTCGACCACCTGCAAGTGCAGGGTGCCTACGTGCTTGAGGTTCTGCTCGGAGAACGGGCTGTCGAGCAGGTTCAGGCGTAGAACACCGTTCTTGTCGGTGGTCAGCTCGTGGGTCATCTTGCCGGCCTTGACCTCGACCAGGCGCTCGTTCCAGGGCACGCTGGTGAACTCTTCGCGCTTGCCCTTCTCGACTTCGCTGATACCGGCCAGGTTCTGTTGCGCCCGGCCGTTGGACGGCGTGTTCATGAAAGGGTTGAGCCCGGCCACGCCATAGCTGAGCCAGTCGTGGGTCATGCTCTCGGGCAGGTTGCCCAGGGCGAACACGTTGGCCACGTTGGCACCGATACCGGCAACCACCGCAACCGCACCCAGCGGGATCTCGTAGATCTCCCGCCAGGGCTGGTAGGGCGTGTAGCGGTCGTAGCGGCGGGTCACCTCGAATTCGGTGACCTCGAAGCGCTGCTGTTCGTGAATGCGCACGCGCCGTTGCGGAAGCTCCATGACCTTGGGCTCGCCGACATCGATCTGCAGACTGTGTTCGAGCAGCTTGCGCTCGACGCGCTCTTCATGGTCGCTGCGCTGGGGCATCTGGTTGGCGCAACCGCTGAGGAGCAGGGCGCCGCACAGTGCGGCGCCCCCCAGGGTGTAGGTACTTCGCTTGGACATGATCACTCGCGCAACGGTTTATCAGCGGCGGATACGGGCCTGCAGGAAGCTCAGCACTTCATTGAGCGGCAACGCCTGGGCGTCTTGCTCGGTGCGGTGCTTGTATTCCAGGTTGCCTTCAGCCAGGCCGCGATCGCTGACGACGATGCGGTGCGGGATGCCGATCAGCTCCATGTCGGCGAACTTGATGCCGGGGCTGGTCTTCTTGTCGCGGTCGTCCAGCAGCACTTCGAAACCGGCAGCGGTCAGTTCGGCGTACAGCTTGTCGGTGGCTTCGCGTACCACGTCTGTTTCGTAGCGCAGCGGTACCAGGGCGATCTGGAAGGGTGCCAGGGCGTCGTTCCAGATGATGCCCTTGTCGTCGTAGCTCTGCTCGATGGCGGCGGCGACCACGCGGGATACACCGATGCCGTAGCAACCCATCGACAGCACCACCGGCTTGCCGTTCTCACCCAGTACCTGGCACTTGAGTGCCTCGCTGTACTTGGTGCCGAGCTGGAAGATGTGGCCGACTTCGATGCCGCGCTTGATGACCAGGGTGCCTTGGCCGTCCGGGCTTGGGTCGCCTTCGACGACGTTGCGCAGGTCGGCGACTTGTGGAACCGGCAGGTCTCGCTCCCAGTTCACGCCGAAGTAGTGCTTGTCGTCGATGTTGGCACCGATGCCGAAGTCGCTCATCAGGGCGACCGAACGGTCGATGATGCATTCCAGCGGCAGGTTCAGCGGGCCGAGGGAGCCGGCGCCGGCACCAATGGCGTCGCGCAGTTCGGCTTCGCTGGCCATGACCAGTGGCTCGGCAACCTGTTCCAGCTTGGTGGCCTTGATTTCGTTGAGCTCGTGGTCGCCACGGACGATCAGGGCGATCAGCTTGCCTTCTTCGGCGCCATGCACGATCAGGGTCTTGACGGTCTTCTCGATCGCCAGGCCGAAGTTTTCCACCAGCTGCGCAATGGTTTTGGCGTCTGGGGTGTCGACCAGGCGCAGTTCTTCGGTTGGGGCCGGGCGCACGGTTTCGCGCGGGATGGCCTCGGCCTTCTCGATGTTGGCGGCGTAGTCGGAGCTGTCGCTGAAGATCACGTCGTCCTCACCGGAAGAGGCGAGCACGTGGAATTCGTGGGAGTAGCTGCCACCGATGGAGCCGGTGTCTGCCTGCACCGGGCGGAAGTCCAGGCCCAGGCGGGTAAAGATGTTGCTGTAGGCCAGGTGCATGCGGTCGTAGGTTTCCTGCAGGGAAGCCTGGTCGGCATGGAAGGAGTAGGCGTCCTTCATGATGAACTCGCGGCCGCGCATCAGGCCGAAGCGCGGACGGATCTCGTCACGGAACTTGGTCTGGATCTGGTACATGTTCAGCGGCAGCTGCTTGTAGCTCGACAGCTCGTTGCGCGCGAGGTCGGTGATGACTTCCTCGTGGGTCGGGCCGACGCAGAAGTCGCGGTTGTGGCGGTCCTTCAGGCGCAGCAGTTCCGGGCCGTACTGTTCCCAGCGGCCGGATTCCTGCCACAGCTCGGCGGGCTGGATGCTTGGCATCAGCACTTCGAGGGCACCGGCGGCGTTCATTTCCTCGCGGACCACGGCCTCGACCTTGCGCATCACCCGCAGGCCCATCGGCAGCCAGGTATAGAGGCCGGAGGCCAGCTTGCGGATCATGCCGGCGCGCAGCATGAGCTGGTGGCTGATGACCACGGCATCTGCCGGGGTTTCTTTTTGGGTGGCGAGCAAATATTGACTGGTGCGCATGGTGAGCCGTGTCGATTGCCTGAATGTGAAATGACCCCGCATTGTACGGGGGCGAGACGAAAGCGTACAGAATGCAGCACGCGTGCATTTGTGTCAGCCATGAAAAAGCCCGGCCAAGGCCGGGCTCCTTCATTCGCAGAGCGTTGCAAGCACAGGCTTACAGGATGCTCAGCGGGTACTCGACGATCAGGCGCAGTTCGTCCAGGGACGGCGAACCGTAGACGTTGTCCGAGGAGCGGTAGGTGGCCTGACGGACACGGAAGCTCAGGTCCTTGGCGGGGCCTTCCTGAAGCACGTACTTGACGTCGATGTCGCGTTCCCATTCCTTGCCGTTGTTGGTCACGTCGGTGTTGGCACCAGTACCGCGAGCGTAACGGGTCATGAAGGTCAGGCCTGGAATGCCGTATTCGGCGAAGTTCAGGTCGTAGCGTGCCTGCCAGGACTTCTCGTCTTCAGCGTTGAAGTCGGAGCGGGCGATCGAGTTGGCGAGGAAAATGGTACCGCCACCGTCGACGCCGTAGCCGTACTGGCCGTCACCCGTTACGCGCTGGAAGGCCAGGGTGAAAGTGTGGGCGCCGATGTTATAGGCGCCGGACAGGCTGAACGCACGGTTATCGAGCTTGGTGGTCTTGTCCTTGTCGGCACGCACCAGGCCTTTGCCATCGCTCTTGGTGTCGTAAATGTTGAAGTCGAACACCAGGCCTTGCTTGTCGGAAATTGGCAGCGCCCAGTTGACGTTGGCGTAGTACTTGCGCCAGTAGTCTTCGACCTTGGAGTAGTAAACGCTGGTCGACAGAGAGTCGGTGAAGGCGTAAGTGCCACCGAATACGTCGGCTTCCTTCAGGTGCAGGCTATCGCGGAAGGTCTGCGCCTGGGCGTTCAGGCCAGTGAAGCGGCCGGCGTGCAGGGTCAGGTTCTTGATATCGTTGCTGGTGATCAGGGCGCCTTCTGCAACTTCCGGCAGCAAGCGGCTGTCGTCGGTGGCAAACACTGGCAAGGCGGTGAACTGGTTGCCGACTTTGAGCACGGTGTCGGAGACACGGAACTTCAAGGCGGCGCCGCCTTCGGAGTAATCGTCCTGCGAGCGGCCATCGGAGCCGGTCGGGAACAGGCCAGTGCCGGCGCGGCCTTTGCCGCTGTCCAGTTTCAGGCCCAGCATGCCGATGGCGTCGACGCCGACACCGACGGTGCCTTGGGTGAAGCCGGACTCGTAGGTGCCGAGGAAGCCCAGGCCGGTTTCTTCAACGCGGCTCTGACGGTTGCCGTCTTTGTCACGATCGTTGTTGCGGAAGTCACGGCTGAAATACAGCATCCGGGTCTTGACGTTGAGCTTGCTGTCTTCGAGGAAGCCCTTGGACTCATCCTGCGAAGAGGCGACAGCAAACTGCGAGGTCCCTGCTGCTACTGCCAGGGCGATCATGCTCCACTTCATCACGCGCATCGTGATTTGCTCCTTTGGTTTTTAGGAAGAGTACCGCTGCGCCCTGGTGTTTTAGTTATAGGGGCAGCTCTTTCTTGTTATGTCGGCGAAAATGTATATCACGCTGACTATTCTTGGCGATACGGGCAAAAACAACCTTTCGATAAGTTTATGGTCGTGTCGCGTACAGTTATTTCCATGTCGCAAATCACGCCCTGTTTAGTTGGGCGTACAACGCCAGCGCTGTTGTCAAGCCATCAAGAATGCGTAATCACAAAGTTGTGGCCTGCAAACTCCCTGGTGGATCCGATGCCGCTGTTGTTATTTGTCGCGTCCACCCGACGATGCAGGTGTCGTGCCGACTTGGCGTCAAACGAATGCAACAAGCGTGCTCAAAATCACGAACGCTTGATGAAATTTTCACAGTTGCCAAAGCGCCAGGGTGGAAATCACCGTAAACACGGGGCGACGCCTGTCTTATGGTGTGCCATGGATCAATGTCCTGCTTGTTTGCAACAGTTGCCTTCAAAGTCAAGGTGTTACCCGTAACTGTTGATCCTGCGTGTTTTGTGTGAAGAAAGTGTGGTGGTGCGGTGACGATTGGCATCATTTTGGTGCGAAAAGTAGCGTGGTGTTACCGCCGCCGGCTCAAACGGGTGCGCATGCCTGTTGGGTGCGCATCCTCGCTGATGTGGCAAAAGTGGAAGCAGGGTATCCTTCGCCCCTGTTTTCGCCCTGTGGGGCGTCATTGTTTTCAGGAGGTACGCCGTGTTCACTCTCGATTCGCGCCTGCAGCAGGATTCCCTGGTGCTGGGCGATCTGCCGCTATGCCGCTTGCTGTTGAGCAAGGATGCCAACTACCCCTGGTTCATCCTGGTGCCGCGTCGTGCCGACATCAGCGAGCTTTTCGACCTCGAGGAGGTTGATCAGCAGCAGCTCTGGCAGGAAACCAATGCCTTGGCCGAAGCGTTGAAGGATGCCTTTGCTGGCGACAAGATGAACGTCGCCACGCTCGGTAACGTTGTCAGCCAGTTGCACATGCATGTCATCGTCCGTCGCCACGGCGATGCCGCCTGGCCTGCGCCGGTGTGGGGCAAGGTCCCGGCCATCGACTATGCGCCGGAACAGGTAGAGGGTATTCGCCAGCGTGTGCGTGCGCTGCTCGGTGAAAGCTTCAAGGAGGCCTGAGGCATGTCGCTGGAAATGCAGATCGTCGAGCTCCAAACCCGACAGGCGTTCCAGGATGACACCATCCAGGCGCTGAATGACGTGGTGGTCGAGCAGGGGCGGGTGATCGAGCGCCTGCAATTGCAGGTGGCCGAGTTGATCAAGCGTTACGAAGAGATGGTCGGCCAGTACGGCAGCGAGGGAGAGGAGGCTCCGCCGCCTCATTATTGAGGGCGGCGGAGTCTGTGGTCAGCGGCGCGAGACCGCGACCACGTCTTCGGCCTGCAGGCCCTTGTCACGGTGCATCACCGAGAACTCCACGCGCTGGCCTTCGACCAGGACGCGGTGGCCTTCGCCACGGATGGCGCGAAAGTGCACGAAGATATCGTCACCGGTGTCGCGGGAGATGAAGCCGAAGCCCTTCGAGGTATTGAACCACTTCACCGTACCGGTATCGCGCAGGCCCGCGTCTTGCGCTACGCCCTGGCTGCGGGCTTTGCGTGGCGTGCGGGCAAAACCTGCCGCCAGGTGCAAGGCGCTGGCGAGGATGGCGCAGGCCAGTGCGGGCAGGCTGCCCAGTTCCGGGCGTGCCAGCAACGTGAGCGTCTGCAGGGCTACGGCCAGTACCAGCAGGATGCTGGTCGCGCGCTGCAATTGCTGACGCATGCCGTTGTAATACAGCGGCAGGGCCGGGACCAGGATCAGGTTGAGCAGCCCGAGCAAGGCCAGGTATACGGCCTCGGGTTGTTGCAGCAGGGGTGTGGCGTCGGTTCTGAGGCTGGGTATGAGCGATAGCAGCAAGGCAGCCACGCCCGTCACCAGATGGACGATCTTGAACATTTGATTTGGCTCGCATTGATAAGGCCGATCACAGGATGAGCTGGCTGCACGGTGCGCGTGAGGTGTAAGCGCAAAAACGTGACAGGCCAGCCTATGCACCCGGCAATAACAATCCGCACGGGTGGCACGCTGCCTATTTAACAGCAAAGGCGCAGGCATCTCAAACCGCGTGCGCCGGCTGGCCGTTGCGGCCAGCGTGGCAAGGAATCTCTTGCTAGGGTTTGTAGGGTTGTCGCGCAGGCACGTTTCGCAGTGACTGGCGCCCGCCTGATCAACCAGGCCTAAAAGGAGAGGGGAACGTCATGGCAATCGATATCGGTATCAGTGAAGAGGATCGCAAGTCCATTGTCGAAGGGTTGTCCCGATTGCTGTCGGATACCTATGTGCTGTACCTGAAGACCCACAATTTCCACTGGAACGTCACCGGGCCGTCGTTTCGCACCCTGCACCTGATGTTCGAGGAGCAGTACAACGAGTTGGCACTGGCGGTGGACTCCATTGCCGAGCGCATCCGTGCGCTGGGTTTCCCCGCGCCGGGTTCCTATGCCTTTTATGCGCGCCATTCGTCGATCAAGGAGGAAGAGGGTGTGCCCGTCGCCGATGAAATGATCCGGCAACTGGTGCAGGGCCAGGAGGCGGTGGTGCGCACCGCGCGCAGCATTTTCCCGGTGGTGGACAAGGTCAGCGACGAGCCAACCGCCGACTTGCTCACCCAGCGCATGCAGGTGCATGAGAAAACGGCGTGGATGCTGCGGGTTTTGCTCGACGGGAAGTAATTGCTGCTTGACCCTTGCGCAAGCATTGAAGGCAGGGGCGGCGCCAGAGAGGGTGCCGTGCCCTGTTCGCTTGGGGGGAAGGCTTTGCTGCTGCTATCGGCATGCGTGGCGGCGCTTCATTGAAGTCATGGGCCTCGTCCGGAGCGACGGACGGGGATGGTTCGTGACGATGGAGCGAAGCGATGTACGGTGTTACGCAAGGAGTGAATGCTGGGAGCAGGCAGGGGCAGGGGAGTGGTCGGCCGCGCATTGACCCGTTCAAGGTGGATTTCGACATGCAGCAGGCCGGGCCGGTGTCGCGTTCGGTGCGGCTCAATGGCTTTGCAACCTGCCTGCGCCTGGAGGCGGTCTACTGGCGGATCCTTGAACGGATTGCCCAGGCCAATCGGTGTTCGGTGAGCGCTGTGCTGTCCTATGTGGACCGTGAGGTGCACCTGCGCCATGGCGGGGTGAGGAACTTCAGTGGCCTGATCCGGGTGATCTGCGTGGCATGGCTGCAGGATGCGCCGGATTCACACTGATCGCCGGGCGGGCTGCACTGCTCCGGTTAACCATATATAATCCCGCTCTTTGCTGCCGTGGGCAGCCTGCAATGTGGTTGACGAGAGACACCATGCCCCTTTACGACTATCAATGTGCATCCTGCGAACACCGCATGGAGGTGTTGCAGAAGATCAGTGCCGCGCCGCTGACCGATTGCCCGGCGTGTCAGGCCCCGGCATTGAAGAAGCTGCTGTCGGTCCCCGGCTTTCGCCTGAGTGGCAACGGCTGGTACGAGACCGACTTCAAGACCGGGGCAAAAAAGAATCTGGCAGGCGGCGACAAGGCCGGCTGAGTTGAATTGCACCGACCGGGTCTTGCAGTATTAGCCCCTTGGGCGGCGAAGACCTCCACCGAATACACGAATCACGAGAAGCGAAACCACGACCATGATGCGCAGCCATTATTGCGGCCAACTGAACGAGAGCCTGGACGGCCAGGAAGTCACCCTTTGCGGCTGGGTCCATCGTCGTCGCGACCACGGCGGGGTGATCTTCCTCGATATCCGTGACCGCGAAGGCATGGCCCAGGTCGTATTCGACCCGGATCGCGCCGAAACCTTCGCCGCCGCCGACCGCGTGCGCAGCGAATACGTGGTGCAGATCACCGGCAAGGTGCGCAAGCGTCCGGAAGGCGCGGTAAACGCCAACATGGCCTCCGGCGCCATCGAAATCCTCGGCTACCAGCTGACCGTGCTCAACGAAGCCGAAACGCCGCCGTTCCCGCTGAACGAATACTCCGACGTTGGCGAGGAAACCCGTCTGCGTTACCGCTTCATCGACCTGCGTCGTCCGGAGATGGCCGAGAAGCTGCGCCTGCGTTCGCGCATCACCACCAGCATCCGCCGCTTCCTCGACGAAAATGGCTTCCTTGACGTCGAAACGCCGATCCTGACCCGCGCCACCCCGGAAGGCGCCCGCGACTACCTGGTGCCGAGCCGCACCCACGCTGGCAGCTTCTTCGCCTTGCCGCAGTCGCCGCAGCTGTTCAAGCAGCTGCTGATGGTCGCGGGCTTCGACCGCTACTACCAGATCGCCAAGTGCTTCCGTGACGAAGACCTGCGTGCCGACCGCCAGCCGGAATTCACCCAGATCGACATCGAGACCAGCTTCCTCGACGAATCCGAGATCATGGGCCTCACCGAGAGCATGATCCGCAAGCTGTTCAAGGAAGTGCTGGATCTGGAGTTCGGTGAATTCCCGCACATGACCTTCGAAGAGGCCATGCGTCGCTACGGTTCCGACAAGCCCGACCTGCGCAACCCGCTGGAACTGGTTGACGTTGCCGACCAGCTGAAGGACGTCGACTTCAAGGTGTTCGCCGGCCCGGCAAACGATCCTAAATGCCGTGTTACCGCCCTGCGTGTGCCAGGCGGCGCGAGCATGCCGCGCAGCAAGATCGACGAGTACACCAAGTTCGTCGGCATCTACGGTGCCAAGGGCCTGGCTTACATCAAGGTCAACGAGCGCGCCAAGGGTGTCGAAGGCCTGCAGTCGCCGATCGTCAAGAACATCCCCGAGGCCAACCTCAACAACATCCTCGATCGCGTGGGTGCGGTCGACGGCGATATCGTGTTCTTCGGCGCCGACAAGTTCAAAGTCGTCAGCGAAGCCCTGGGCGCACTGCGTATCCGCCTGGGCCACGATTTCGAACTGCTGACCTGCGAGTGGGCGCCAATGTGGGTCGTCGACTTCCCGATGTTCGAAGAGAACGAAGACGGCAGCTTCACCGCACTGCACCACCCGTTCACCGCACCGAAATGCACCCCGGAAGAGCTGGAGGCCAACCCGGCCACCGCACTGTCCCGCGCCTACGACATGGTGCTCAACGGCACCGAACTGGGTGGCGGTTCGATCCGTATCCACCGTAAAGAAATGCAACAGGCGGTCTTCCGTCTGCTGGGTATCGAGGCGGCGGAACAGGAAGAGAAGTTCGGCTTCCTGCTCGACGCCCTGAAATTCGGTGCGCCGCCCCACGGTGGCCTGGCCTTCGGTCTGGACCGCCTGGTCATGCTGATGACTGGCGCCCAGTCGATCCGTGAAGTGATCGCCTTCCCGAAAACCCAGAGCGCCGCGTGCGTGATGACCCAGGCCCCTGGCCTGGTCGACGCCAAGGCCCTGCGCGAGCTGCACATCCGTCTGCGCGAGCAGACCAAGGTCGAGTAATTGCGACCTAGGGCGCATCGGTAGCGCTGCGCCCACATATTCCACGCGTTCCGCCCTTCGGGGCGGAACCTGTTTCTGTTTCAAGGATTTGGAGTCGTTATGGCTGGTCATTCCAAGTGGGCGAACATCAAGCACCGCAAAGAGCGCCAGGATGCCAAAAGGGGCAAGATCTTCACCAAGTGGATCCGCGAGCTGACCGTCGCCGCCAAGCAAGGCGGTGGTGATCCGGCTTCCAACCCGCGTCTGCGCCTGGCGCTGGACAAGGCCCTGGGTGCCAACATGAGCCGCGACATCATCGATCGCGCCGTGGCCCGGGGTGCCGGCACCAACGAAAGCGACAACGTCGAAGAGCTCAGCTATGAAGGTTACGGCCCGGGTGGCGTGGCGATCATGGTTGAAGCCATGACCGACAACCGCAACCGGACCGCCGCGGCCGTGCGCCATGCCTTCACCAAGTGCGGCGGCAACCTGGGCACCGACGGTTCGGTGGCCTACCTGTTCGAGCGCAAGGGGCAGATCAGCTTCGCCGCAGAGCTGGCCGTTGACGAAGATGCGCTGATGGAAGCCGCAATGGAGGCCGATGCCGACGACGTGGTGGTCAACGACGACGGCTCCTTCGATGTGTTCACCTCGTTCAACAGCTTCTACGCGGTGCGTAATGCGCTGGAGGAGGCAGGCTTCAAGGCCTCGGATGCCGAAATCGTGATGCAGCCGACCACCAGTGCCGAGCTGGATCAGGAGGGCGCCGAGAAGGTACTCAAGCTGATCGACATGCTCGAGGACCTGGACGACGTGCAGAACGTCTACTCCAATGCACAGATCTCCGACGAGATCATGGAAGCACTGGGCTGATAGGTTCGGCGACAGGCGCTATCGCGGGGCAAGTCGCATCGGCGCACCGCCGCTCCCACGTGGCTTTTGCATGCGCGCTGTGGGAGCGGGCTTGTCCGGCGATAGGGCCGGCAAATTCGTAAATATCTGTAGGCGTTATGACTCTGATTCTTGGTATCGACCCCGGCTCGCGCATCACCGGCTTCGGTGTGGTCCGGCAGACTGCGCGCGGCTGCGAGTACGTCACCTCGGGCTGTATTCGCACCGGTGATGGCGAACTGCACGATCGGCTGCTCGTCGTCTTTCGCGGTGTCAGCGAGATCATTCGCCAGCACGGCCCGGTGACCATGGGTATCGAGCGGGTGTTCATGGCACGCAATGCCGATTCGGCGCTCAAGCTGGGGCAGGCGCGTGGTGCCGCGATCGTGGCCGCCGCAGAAGCGGGTCTGGAGATCGCCGAATATACCGCCAGCCAGGTCAAACAGGCGGTGGCGGGCACCGGTGGGGCCAACAAGGATCAGGTGATGTTGATGGTCATGCACCTGCTCAAGCTCACCCAGAAACCGCAAGTCGATGCCTCCGATGCCCTGGCCATCGCCCTGTGCCATGCCCATACCCGGTCCAGCCTGATTCCCCATGGGTTGACCACGGCGCGGCGGCGCGGCGGGCGCTTGCGTCTGTAATCGCTTCATGCGCTGATACATATTTTGTCCGGGTGACCCGTTCGCCCGAAGCATTTGCTGATAGGGTTGTGCGGTTTCTGACCGGCGCCCCAGAGAAAGGATCGGAACGTGATTGGACGTTTGCGCGGCACCCTGGCGGAAAAACAGCCGCCGCACCTGATTGTCGACGTCAATGGCCTGGGCTACGAGCTCGAAGTGCCGATGACCACCCTCTATCGCCTGCCAAAGGTGGGGGAGGTCGTGACCCTGCATACCCACCAGGTGGTGCGTGAAGATGCCCACCTGCTGTATGGCTTCGCTGAAAAGCGCGAGCGTGAACTGTTCCGCGAGCTGATCCGGCTCAATGGCGTTGGCCCGAAGCTGGCGCTGGCGTTGATGTCCGGGCTTGAAGTCGACGATCTGGTGCGCTGTGTGCAGGCGCAGGACGCCGCCGTGCTGGTGCGCGTGCCGGGCGTCGGCAAGAAGACCGCCGAGCGCCTGCTGGTCGAGCTCAAGGATCGCTTCAAGGCCTGGGAAACCTCGCCGGCGATGTTCGCCCTGGTGTCCGATGGCCCGCTACCGGTGGCCAGCGTCAACACGGCCGAGGCAGACGCAGTCAGTGCGCTGGTGTCGCTGGGCTACAAGCCGCAGGAGGCCAGCAAGGCGATTTCCGCCATCGAAGGCAAGGCCAACCTCAGCAGTGAAGAACTGATCCGCCGCAGCCTCAAAGGGATGATTACCAAGTGATCGAGACCGACCGCCTGATTGCCGCCTCCGGACGCGACCGCGAAGAGGTCCAGGACCGCGCAATCCGTCCACTACGCCTGGAGGAATACATCGGCCAGCCGGTGGTGCGCGAGCAGATGGCGCTGTTCATCCAGGCTGCGCGCGGTCGCAACGAGTCCCTCGACCATACCTTGATCTTCGGCCCGCCCGGCCTGGGCAAGACCACGCTGGCCAATATCATCGCCCATGAAATGGGCGTTTCGGTCAAGAGCACCTCGGGGCCGATCCTTGAACGCCCGGGCGATCTGGCGGCGATGCTCACCAATCTGGAACCGCACGATGTGCTGTTCATTGACGAAATTCACCGCTTGTCGCCGGTGGTCGAGGAAGTGCTGTATCCAGCAATGGAAGACTTCCAGCTGGACATCATGATCGGAGAGGGGCCGGCTGCGCGCTCGATCAAGCTCGATCTGCCACCCTTCACCCTGGTCGGCGCCACCACCCGCGCAGGCATGCTGACCAACCCCCTGCGTGACCGTTTCGGTATCGTCCAGCGCCTGGAGTTCTACAGCGATCGGGACCTGGCGACCATCGTCAGCCGTTCGGCCGGCATTCTCGGGTTGTCGATCGAGGATACCGGTGCGTTCGAGATTGCCCGCCGTGCGCGCGGTACCCCGCGTATTGCCAACCGCCTGCTGCGCCGCGTGCGTGACTACGCCGAGGTGCGCGGCAAGGGCGAAATCACCAAGGCCGTGGCAGACATGGCGCTCAACCTGCTGGACGTCGACGAGCGCGGTTTCGACCATTCCGACCGACGCCTGCTGCTGACCATGATCGAGAAGTTCGACGGTGGCCCGGTGGGCGTGGACAACCTGGCCGCAGCGATTAGCGAAGAGCGCCATACCATCGAAGACGTGCTGGAACCGTACCTCATCCAGCAAGGCTATATCATGCGCACCCCGCGAGGCCGCGTGGTGACTCGCCACGCCTACCTGCATTTCGGCCTGAACATTCCCGGGCGTTTCTGTGAAGGCGGGGAATATTCCGCACAGGACGACGAATGACAGATCGAACCGGCGATTTCGTGGTCCTACCGCAGGCATGCCCACCAAACGCTGGCAATACGACATTAACCCGGCAAAAACAGTTGCCTGGGCGGATTGGCAAGTTCAGGAGTAAGCACTAGAGTATGCGCGCGCAAAATGGGCTGGAACCGTTCGCACACCGCTGTCGCGTCTACTACGAGGATACCGACGCGGGTGGGGTGGTGTACTACGTCAACTACCTCAAGTTCATGGAGCGAGCGCGTACCGAGCGCCTGCGTCACCTGGGTTTTTCCCAGGCGCAACTGGCGGGTGACAATCTTCTGTTCGTCGTGCACTCCAGCGAAGCGCGCTACCACGCGCCGGCGCGGCTGGACGACGAATTGCGGGTAACCGCGCAAGTGCTTGAATTGAATCGCGCCAGCCTGCGCTTCGTGCAGCAGGTATGGCGAATAAAGGATGAAGTGCTGCTCTGCGAGGGGCAGTTCCTTGTGGCCGCCGTGCGTGCCGACACTTTCAAGCCCCGGGCCATTCCCCCAGAACTGCGCGATGCGTTCCTGGCGGACGGTACGGGTACTCAATCCAACGCAGGAGAATAAGCGTGGAAGCAAACGTCGTCGACCATACCTCCATGTGGAGCCTGGTCGCCAATGCCAGCGTCGTGGTTCAGCTGGTAATGCTCACCCTGGTGGCCGCTTCGGTCATGTCCTGGGTCATGATCTTCCAGCGCAGCACCATGCTGCGTGCCGGTCGTCGTGCCCTGGATGCCTTCGAGGAGCGCTTCTGGTCGGGTATCGACCTGTCCAAGCTGTACCGCCAGGCCGGCAGCAACCCGGACCCGGACTCGGGTGTCGAGCAGGTATTCCGTGCCGGCTTCAAGGAATTCTCGCGCCTGCGCCAGCAGCCGGGTGTCGACCCGGACGCTGTGATGGAAGGTGTTGGCCGTGCGATGCGCGTTGCCATCTCCCGTGAGGAAGAGAAGCTCGAGCAGAGCCTGCCGTTCCTCGCCACCGTCGGCTCCACCAGCCCGTATATCGGCCTGTTCGGTACCGTCTGGGGCATCATGAACTCGTTCCGCGGCCTGGCCAGCGCCCAGCAGGCGACCCTCGCCACCGTGGCTCCCGGTATCGCCGAGGCCCTGATTGCCACCGCGATCGGCCTGTTCGCCGCGATCCCGGCGGTTATCGCCTACAACCGCTTTGCCGCACGCAGTGAAGTACTGATTGGTCGTTACTACACCTTCGCCGATGAGTTCCAGGCGATCCTGCACCGCAAAGTACACACCAGCGAAGAGTGATCAGGTAGAAACCCATGGCCCGAGTTCGCCACAAACGCAAGCCGGTCGCCGAGATGAACGTGGTGCCCTACATCGACGTGATGCTGGTGCTGCTGGTCATCTTCATGGTGACCGCCCCCATGCTCAACCAGGGCGTGAAAGTAGACCTGCCCAAGGTGTCCAGCGAGGCCCTGCCGCAGGACAACAATGTGCAGATCCTGACCATCTCGATCAAGGCCGACAAGACTTACTTCTGGAACCTCGGCAGCGAAGTCGACACCGACAAGCAGATGGACAAGGCCATGACCTTGCCGGAAATGACCAGCGCGGTGACCAAGATCATTGCCGCCGGTCGCGACCAGGGCAAGCAGACCCAGGTCTTCATTCGTGGCGACAAGTCCGTCGACTACGGCGCGGTCATGGGTGCCATGGGCGGGTT
Organism: Pseudomonas sp. ES1; assembly: GCF_050586605.1. Lineage (NCBI taxonomy): Bacteria > Pseudomonadati > Pseudomonadota > Gammaproteobacteria > Pseudomonadales > Pseudomonadaceae > Pseudomonas > Pseudomonas sp. ES1. The sequence goes on from NZ_JBOBDM010000012.1 coordinate 85,625, forward strand.
GCAGAAGGCCGGTGTCGGTAACGTTGGCCTGATTACCGAGGCGCCCTGATGCAGCAGCGAGAGCCATCCGCCTCGGAAAGCTACTTCTGGCCCAGTGTCTGGGCCATCGGCCTGCATGTGCTGGTGTTCGGCATGCTGTTCGTCAGTTTTGCCATGACGCCTGAGCTGCCACCTTCCAAGCCGATCGTCCAGGCCACGCTCTACCAGCTCAAGTCCAAGAGCCAGGCGACCACCCAGACCAATCAGAAGATTGCCGGGGAAGCGAAGAAGACCGCGTCGCGTCAGACCGAGGTCGAGCAGCTGGAGCAGAAGAAGGTCGAGCAGGAAGCCGTGAAGGCTGCGGAACAAAAGAAAGCCGACGCAGCTCAAAAAGCTGAGGAAGCCCGCGAAGCCGCCGAGGCCAAGAAAGCCGAAGAGGCCGCCAAGGCGACCGAGCAGAAGAAAGCCGCAGAAGCCAAGAAGGCCGAAGAGGCGAAGAAAGCGGCTGAAAAGCAGCAGGCCGACATCGCCAAGAAGAAGGCTGAAGAAGAGGCGAAGAAGCAGGCCGAAGAAGAGGCCAAGAAACAGGCAGCGGAAGAGGCGAAGAAGAAAGCCGCCGAAGACGCGAAGAAAAAAGCAGCCGAGGACGCCAAGAAGAAAACGGCGGCCGAGGAAGCGAAGAAAAAGGCAGCTGAAGAGGCCAAGAAAAAGGCCGCTGCAGACGCCCAGAAGAAAAAAGCACAGGAAGCGGCCCGCAAATCGGCGGAAGACAAGAAGGCTCAGGCACTTGCCGAGCTGTTGTCCGACACCACCGAGCGCCAGCAGGCGCTGGCCGATGAGCAGGGTGACCAGGTAGCCGGCGATTTCGACGACCTGATCCGTATGCGAGCAGCCGAAGGCTGGGCGCGTCCGCCCTCTGCGCGCAAGGGCATGACGGTAGTTCTGCAGATCAACATGTTGCCGGACGGTACCCTCACCAACGTGAGCGTGGCCAAATCCAGCGGCGACGGTCCGTTCGACAGCTCGGCCGTGGCCGCGGTGAAGAACATTGGTCGGTTGACCGAGATGCAGGGCTTGAAGCCGAACGAATTCAATCCGTATCGTTCATTCAAGATGACATTTACACCTGAGGATCTAGCGTTGTGATTAAACGTCTGAGAGGACTCCTGGTCTTGCTCTGCTGCGTGGCAGGCATGGCCATGGCGGAGGAAAAGAACATCCTGGTCACCAGCGGTAGCGACCGGGCAACCCCAATTGCGGTAGTGCCCTTCGGCGTGCAGGGCGGCAGCGTGCTGCCGGAGGACATGGCCGATATCATTGGCAATGACCTGCGTAACTCCGGCTACTATTCGCCGATTCCGAAGCAGAACATGATCAGCCAGCCTACCCAGGCCAGCGAAGTCATCTTCCGTGACTGGAAAGCACTGGGCGCGCAGTACGTCATGGTCGGCAGCATCGTGCCTGCCGGTGGCCGCCTGCAGGTCAGCTATGCGCTGTTCAACGTCGCCACCGAGCAGCAAGTGCTGACCGGTAGCGTCGCGGGCGGTGTCGATCAGCTGCGTGACATGTCCCACTACATCGCCGACCAGTCGTTCGAGAAGCTCACCGGCATCAAGGGTGCGTTCTCCACCCGCATGCTGTACGTGACCGCCGAGCGTTTCTCGACCAACAACACCCGTTACACCCTGCAGCGTTCGGACTACGACGGCGCCCGCGCGGTGACCCTGCTGCAGTCGCGCGAGCCGATCCTGTCGCCGCGCTTCGCCCCGGATGGCAAACGCATCGCCTACGTGTCGTTCGAGCAGAAGCGTCCGCGCATCTTCGTTCAGCACATCGACACCGGTCGCCGCGAGCAGGTCACCAACTTCGAAGGCCTGAACGGCGCACCCGCTTGGTCGCCCGACGGTACTCGCCTGGCGTTCGTGTTGTCGAAGGACGGCAACCCGGACATCTACGTGATGAACGTCGCCTCGCGTCAGATCAGCCGTGTCACTGCCGGCCCCGGTATCAATACCGAGCCGTTCTGGGGCAAGGATGGCAACACCCTTTATTTCACTTCCGACCGTGGCGGCAAGCCGCAGATCTACAAACAGTCGGTGAGTGGCGGTGGTGCCGAGCGGGTAACTTTCGTGGGCAACTACAACGCCAACCCGAAACTGTCGGCGGATGAAAAGACCCTGGTGATGATCCATCGCCAACAAGGTTTCACCAACTTCAAAGTGGCTGCCCAGGATCTGCAACGCGGAAGTGTAAAGATTCTCACCGAGACCAGTCTTGATGAGTCTCCCACTGTTGCGCCAAACGGCACCATGCTAATCTACGCCACCCGCCAGCAGGGCCGGGGAGTCTTGATGCTCGTGTCGCTTAACGGCCGCGTGAGGCTCCCACTTCCTACCGCTCAAGGCGAAGTCAGAGAACCGTCCTGGTCCCCTTACCTGAACTGATTGCGGCGTAACACGTTTTGCTTAACACATTGGGGTTTCATTAGGAGTTTCAAGATGGAAATGCTGAAGTTTGGTAAATTCGCTGCGCTGGCTCTGGCCATGGCCGTAGCTGTAGGTTGCTCCTCGAAAGGCGGCGACAACGCTGGTGAAGGCGCTGTTGATCCGAACGCTGGCTACGGTGCCAACACTGGCGCTGTTGACGGCTCCCTGAGCGAAGAAGCCGCCCTGCGCGCAATCACCACCTTCTACTTCGAATACGACAGCTCGGACCTGAAGCCAGAAGCCATGCGCGCTCTGGACGTTCACGCCAAGGACCTGAAGTCCAACGGCAACCGCGTTGTCCTGGAAGGCAACACCGACGAGCGCGGCACCCGCGAGTACAACATGGCTCTGGGTGAGCGTCGTGCCAAGGCCGTTCAGCGCTACCTGGTTCTGCAGGGCGTTTCCCCTGCTCAGCTGGAACTGGTCTCCTACGGCGAAGAGCGTCCAGTTGCCACCGGCAACGACGAGCAGTCCTGGGCTCAGAACCGTCGCGTAGAACTGCGTAAGTAAGTTCCTATGCGTATGTGCCGCCGTGTAGTAACCGTCCTCGCACTCAGCCTGCCCCTTTCGGCGTGGGCTGCGGTTCCCGTAGTAGATGACAACGCGGGTGGTTTGCCACCCGCGGGTTATGGCACGAGCGGCGCCTATGCCGGAGCAGGGGCTTCGGCCCCTGCTTCTGCAAACGGCCAGCTGTTCATGCAGCTGCAGCAGATGCAGGACCAGATTTCCCGCCAGCAAGGCATCATCGAAGAGCTGCAGAACGATGTGTCGCGCATGAAGCAGGAAAACCTTGAGCGCTATCAGGAACTGGACCGCCGCATTGGCAGCGGAACGGCACCTGCCGCGACTCCCGATAATTCCTCCACCGGTGGTGCGAACAACGCAGCCACGGGTGCCGCCGCCGCCGGCGCCAGCGCCGCGCAGCCACCGGCCGCCAGCAGCGAGCCGGGTGATCCGGCGAAAGAAAAGCTCTATTACGACGCCGCTTTCGACCTGATCAAGCAGAAGGACTTCGACAAGGCCAGCCAGGCCTTCAACGCCTTCCTGCGCAAGTACCCCAACAGCCAGTACGCCGGTAACGCGCAATACTGGCTGGGCGAAGTGAACCTCGCCAAAGGCGACCTGCAGGGTGCCAGCCAGGCCTTTGCCAAGGTCAGCCAGCTGTATCCGCAGCACAATAAGGTGCCGGATTCGCTCTACAAGCTGGCCGACGTCGAGCGCCGCCTGGGCCACACCGACAAGGTCAAAGGGATTTTGCAGAAGGTGGTCACTGACTACCCTAAAACCACTGCCGCCAAACTGGCTGAGCGTGACCTGCAAAAGCTCTGAGTCAATGCTTCATGAAGAAACCCGCGCCTGTCGCGGGTTTTTTCGTTAGAATCACTGCCCTTTTTTCGTAAACACGCTGCTGCGGATAACGCCATGTCGAGTCCGCGACAGTGCCTGACGGAGGCGGACAGCCTGTTCAGCTGTCACGCCCGTGGCGATCATGCAAGACACATTACGCATCACCGAAGTCTTTTACTCGTTGCAGGGTGAAACGCGAACGGCTGGGCTGCCCACGGTATTCGTGCGCCTGACCGGTTGCCCCCTGCGTTGCCAGTACTGCGACAGTGCCTATGCCTTCAGCGGCGGCACTTTGCGTAGCCTCGATTCGATCCTCGAGCAGGTGGCCGGCTTCAAGCCGCGCTATGTCTGTGTCACCGGCGGCGAGCCTTTGGCCCAGCCTAACGCGCTGCCGCTGCTGCGCAGCCTGTGCGATGCCGGTTACGAGGTTTCGCTGGAAACCAGCGGCGCTCTCGATATCAGCGGCGTCGATACCCGGGTCAGCCGCGTGGTCGACCTGAAGACGCCAGGCTCCGAAGAGTCGCACCGTAACCGCTACGAGAACATCGAGCTGCTGACCCGCAACGATCAGGTCAAGTTCGTTATCTGCTCGCGCGAAGACTACGACTGGGCGGTCTCCAAGCTGATCCAGTACAACCTGACCGAGCGTGCCGGCGAGGTGCTGTTCTCGCCCAGCCACCATCAGGTGAGCGCCTCCGACCTGGCTGACTGGATCGTCGCCGACAACCTGCCCGTGCGTTTCCAACTGCAGTTGCACAAGCTGCTGTGGAATGACGAACCTGGACGCTGAGAGAAAAGACATGACTGAAAAACGCGCGGTAATCCTGCTTTCTGGTGGCCTCGATTCGGCCACCGTGGTGGCCATGGCCAAGGCTGAAGGCTACGCCTGCTACACCATGAGCTTCGACTATGGCCAGCGCCATCGTGCCGAGCTCGAGGCCGCGGCGCGGGTTGCCCGTGACCTGGGCGTGGTCGAGCACAAGGTGATTGGCCTGAACCTGAACGGCATCGGCGGCTCGGCCCTGACCGACAGCAGCATCGACGTGCCGGAAGCGCCAAGCGAAGGCATCCCGGTGACTTACGTGCCGGCGCGCAACACCGTGTTCCTCTCGTTGGCGCTCGGCTGGGCCGAAGTGCTTCAGGCGCGTGACATCTTCATTGGTGTCAATGCGGTGGACTATTCCGGTTACCCGGACTGCCGCCCCGAGTTCGTCGAGGCCTTCGAGCGCATGGCCAACCTGGCCACCAAGGCCGGGGTCGAAGGGCAGGGCTTCCGCATCCAGGCGCCGCTGCAGAACCTGAGCAAGGCGCAGATTGTCCAGGCCGGTATCGCTCGTGGCGTGGATTACAGCCTGACCGTGTCCTGCTATCAGGCCGATGATGATGGGCGCGCCTGCGGCAAGTGCGACAGCTGCCGCCTGCGGGCCGATGGCTTCAGTGCAGCCGGTGTAGCGGATCCGACCCGTTATTTTTAAAAAAATGCGTATGGGGTGTTGATTTCTCCTGAGAAATCAGTAATATACGCGCCATCCAACGGGTCGTTAGCTCAGTTGGTAGAGCAGTTGGCTTTTAACCAATTGGTCGTAGGTTCGAATCCTACACGACCCACCATATTGCAGTACGAAAAGCCCGCCTTCATGGCGGGCTTTTTCGTTTCCGCTGCTGGGAGAATGTTCTCCCTATCGCTCTGGCAACAACAAAAAAGCCGATATCTGATTGTTTGGGTATCGGCTTTTTGATGGGCGTTGTCTCTATCAGCCTTTGCCAGGCTTCACCTCGTTGCTGGATGCGGTGCTTTGCTCGTGTTGCGCCTTGCTGTCGGGCAGTTGGTCGAACTCGCGCAGGCCGTTCTTCACGTAAGGGTTGCCGATCCAGCGTGGGCTGGGGCTGAACTGCGTGCTCACCAGGCTCTTGGCGGGCTCGTAGCGGTCGTAGCTCAGCCCGGCCAGGTCGGACAGGGTGTGGATCAGGTGCGAGCTGCTGTAAGGGCGCGAGGCCATCGCCTGCAGGTCTCGTGGGTGGCTGGCCTGCCAGCTCGGCGAGGTCCAGAGCAGGAACGGGATGGTGTACATCGGTCGGGTCGGGTCGCCTTCGTTGCGCCCCAGGCGATCGTGCTGGCCGGAGCTGTAGACATCCTCGCCATGGTCGGAGAGGTACAGCAAGAAGCCGTTCGGCGTGGTGGCCGCGTACCGTTTGATCAGGCTCGATACCACGTAGTCGTTGTAGCGCACCGCGTTGTCATAGAAGTTGTAGGTTTGCACCTTGTCTGGCGACAGCGCCGCCGGGGCGCCGGCATTGTCCTTGAAATGCTCGTAGTCTGCTGGATAGCGGTAGCGGTAATCCATGTGGGTGCCGAGCAGGTGGATGATGATGAACTTCTTCTGCGTCGGGTCCTGCAGCGCTTTTTCGAAGGGGGCGAGTACCACATCGTCGTACTGGCTGGCGTTCTGATTGCGCTGGTTGTTCAGGTAGACCTGCTCGTCCGTCTGCTGGGAGAAGGTGGTGAGCATGGTGTTGCGCTTGGTCATGGTCTGCTGGTTGGTGATCCAGAAGGTCTTGTAACCCGCCTGCTTCATCAGGTTGATCAGCGACGGATCGGTCAGGAAGCGGTCCGGGTGCTGTTCGTCACCGAAGGTGAGGATCTGCTGCATCACTTCGATGGTGTAGGGGCGCGGCGACACCACGTTGCGGAACACCGTCAGGCCCTTGTCGCTGGCGGCCAGGGCGTCGAGGTTCGGCGTGGTGTCACGGTTGTAGCCATACAGGTGCATGTGCTCGCGGGTGGTGGACTCACCCAGCACCAGCACCAGGGTGCGCGGCGTGTCGCCGCTGCTGTCGGCAAGGTTCTGCAGCGGCGGCAGGGCGGCGTTCTGTTGCAGCAGTTCCTGCATGTTGTCGAGCTGCTGGCGGTATTGCCGGTAGCCGACCACCAACTGCCAGGGGACCGCCGGCTCCATGCGCTGTTCGACCTTCTCCCGGGCTTCGGCAAAGGTGCGTTGCTGGGTGACGAGCTGTTTGTAGAACGGCAGGACCAGCAGCGACACCAGCAGCAAGGCCACCACGGGGATGCGGCTGCGCAGAGGCAGGGTAACCGGGCGAATGCGGGTCCACAGCAGCACTGCAACCGCCGTGTACAGCAGCAGCGCCAGGCACAGCGAAACACTGAAGTACTGGCTGAAGTACTCGCTGGCCTCGGCGGTGTTCGACTCGAACATCACGAAGATCACGCTCTGCGAGAACTCCTGATGGTAGATGCCGAAGTAACTCAGGCCCACCAGCGAGCTGGCCCACAACACCAGGCCGATGACGGCCGCAAGCCCGCGGGTCAGGCGTGGCAGCAACAGTACCGGCGCCAGCCACAGGCTGCTGAGGATAAAGGCGTCGCGAAACCCGGCGAAACCGGTGGTGCCGCTGAACAGCAACAGCGCCTGGGTGACGCCGGAGAAATACCAGAAAAACAGCAGGAGCCAGCCGAGGCCTGCCCAGTCCATGGTTTTTTTAGCGGAGGGGGATGGGGTGGTCACGTGCGCCTCAGGAGCCAGATAGCCGCCATCAGGCTGGCGGCTGCATAAAGGAGGCGACGCTAGAGCAGGTGAAGTGAAAAGATCGTCAACAGGAAATGAAAGCATCGAGAAACGTTGTCTGGGCCGCTGAGCGGCCCTCAAAGTTCTAGTGCACAGCCGTTCCTAAACGCGGAACTGCTCCATCAAACCCTGTTGCTGGTTGGCCAGCCGGTTGAGCGCCTGGCTGATCCGTGCCGATTCATCGGCCTGCCCGGCCAGCGATTCGGTCACATCGCGAATCCCCGCGACATTGCGATTCACTTCCTCGGCCACCGCGCTCTGCTGCTCGGCGGCGGAGGCGATCTGCAGGTTCATGTCGGTGATCACCGTTACCGCCTGGTCGATGCGTTGCAGCGCGGGCAGGGTCTGTTCCATCTGCGCGGCGCTCTCGCGGGCCTGGCGCTGGCCACCGTGCATGGCGCCAACGACATCCTGGGTGCCCTGCTGCAGGCCTTCGATCACCTGGCGAATTTCCTCCACCGAGACCTGGGTGCGCTGGGCCAGGCTGCGCACTTCGTCGGCGACCACCGCGAAGCCACGCCCGGCCTCGCCGGCGCGGGCGGCCTCGATCGCGGCATTGAGTGCCAGCAGGTTGGTCTGCTCGGCAATGGCGCGGATCACCTCAAGCACCGAGCCAATCTGCTCGCCACGGCTTTCCAGCGAGCGTGCCTGCTCCATGGCTGCATCCATGCCGCCGGCCAACTGGTCGATGGCCTGGCGAGTGGCCGCGACCAGGGCCAGGCCTTCGCGGGTGGCCTGGTCGGCGCCGCGTGCGGCCTGGGCGGCTTGCGCGGCGTTATGGGCGACGTCCTGGGCGGTGGCGCTCATTTCGTTGGCGGCGGTGGCCACCTGTTCGATTTCCCGGTGTTGCTGCTGCATGCCGGTGCTGGTCTGGCTGGCGATCAGCGATGACTGGTCGGCGGTGCCACGGGCCTCCTGCACCGAGCCTTTGAGCTGGGCGATCACCGGCTGCAGCTTGTCCAGGAAGCGGTTGAACCAGCCGGTCAATTGCCCCAGCTCATCGTCGCGGGCGTAGTCCAGGCGCCGGGTCAGGTCGCCTTCGCCGCTGGCGATGTCTTTCAGGCGCGCGGCCACCGCCAGGATCGGCCGAGTCACGCCGCGGGCGGTCAGCCACACCAGCAGCAGGCCCAGCACGGCGGCGCCCAGGCCGATCAGCAGGCTGGTCAGGTTGGCGCGCTGGTTGTGATCGTCCAGGCGTTGGTTGAGGGCTACCGCCGGTGCTTGCAGCACACTCTCCGGCAGCTCCAGCAGCACCTGCCAGGGCGCGGCGCCAGGGATCGGGGTGAAGGGGCGCGAGATGCGCATCATGCCGCCATCCAGGCGCTCGACCGGCTGGCCGGCGCGCAGGGGGGCGGTAAAGGCGCTGGCGGCGCTGCCGAAGGCCTGTTCCACGGTCTGGCTCAGTTGCCGGGCGTCCTGGCTATGCCCGGCCAACAGCCCGACCGGGCTGACGATGCTCACCTGGCCCTGGCCGTCGAACAGTTCCTGGCGCCCGGCCAGGGCCAGCTGCTGCAGGTTGTCCAGGCCGATGTCCAGGCCGATCACGCCAACTACCTTGCCGCCTTCGAGCAGCGGCAGGGCAATGCTGGTCATCAGCACCTTATGACCGTTGATCTCGTCGAAGTACGGGTCGAGCACGCAAGCCTTGGCGGTTTCCAGCGGGCAGGTCAGCCAGCGGTTGTAGGGTGAGCCGTTGGCGCCGATGCTGGCGTCGGCGAGCATCGACTCGGGCATGGCCTCGGTTTCCAGCGCGCCGGGGCTGCTTTGCGACCAGTACAGCGAGAAGCGCCCGCTGTCGTTGCTGCCGGCATCGGCCTGGCCGACGAACTGGGCGTCGCGCTGGTCCAGGGCATTGGGCTGGAACACCAGGTACAGGCCGATCAGGTCGGGGTTGCCGGCCAGTGCGGCGCGGGCTTCGTGGTTGAGCTGGTTGCGCAGGTCGGCGCCGCCGCGGGCCTTGAGCGCCTGCACCAGGCGGGCGAAGCCGTTGCCGTACTGGTAGGCGTCCATGAAGTAGCGCTGGATGCGCAGCGCCTGGGTTTCGCCGTGGGCCTGCAGGCGCAGGCGGGCACTGCGGTCGAGCAGCTCGGTGTTGGCCTGGAACACCTGCTCGGCGTTGCGCCGGGCCTGGGTGAGCGAGGTGGCCACCAGCAGGGCGACGATGGCCAGCAGGCACAGGCCGGCGAGCAGGGTGATCTTCCACTGGATGGAGAGGCGGCGCAGCGACATGGGCTTTTCCTTCTCGATCAAAACAGAACGCCCGCGGTCAGGCGGGCGTCGGGTGTGGTTCATTCAGCGATGTAGTTCGGTGGCGCAACCCGGAAGGCTTTGGTCAGCCAGCCCAGGTACAGCACGCCAAGTGCCGCCCAGACGCCGCCGAACAGCAATGAGTGTTCATTCAGGTCCAGCCACAGCGAAACGATGATGCAGAAGCCGATGGTCGGCAGCACCAGGTACTTCATCTTGTTGGCCAGCCCCTGGCGGTTGCCCTCGCGCAGGTAGCAGTGGTTGATCACCGAGAGGTTGACGAAGCTGAACGCCACCAGCGCGCCGAAGTTGATGATCGACGTGGCGGTGACCAGGTCGAAGAAGATCGCCGACAGCGCCACCAGGCCGACAATCGCGATGTTCAGCACCGGGGTCTTGTAGCGCGAGTGCAGGCGGGCGAACACGCTGGCCGGGATCACCTTGTCGCGGCCCATCACGTACAGCAGGCGCGACACGCTGGTCTGCGACGCCAGGCCCGAGGCGATGGTGTTGATCACCGTGCAGGCGATGAACACCGACTGGAACAGCTTGCCGCCGACATACAGGGCTATTTCCGGCAGCGCCGCTTCCTGGTCGTGGAAGCGCTGCATGGTCGGGAAGTAGGCCTGGATGAAGTACGACACGCCGATGAACACCACGCCGCCGATCAGTGCGGTGAGGAAGATCGCCAGCGGGATGGTCTTGCCTGGATTACGGGTTTCTTCCGACAGGCAGGTAACCGCGTCGAAGCCCAGGAACGAGAAGCACAGGATGGTCGCACCCGCGGCCAAGGCGGCGAACTGGGTCTGCTCGTCGCCGAACGGCACCAGGCTCCACGCGGTGCCAAGGCCCTCTCCTTGATCCAGGCCACGCACGCAGAGGTAGACGAACACGCTCATGATCGCCACCTGGACGAGCACGAACAGCAGGTTGAAATGCGCCACCAGGTTGATGCTGCGCATGTTGATCAGGCTGATCACGGTGACGAAGCCGGCCACCCACATCCAGGCCGGTACCTCGGGGAACATCGCCGACAGGTACAGCTTGGCCAGCAGCGCGTTGACCATCGGCAGCAGCAGGTAGTCCAGCAGCGACGACCAGCCCACCAGGAAGCCCACGTGCGGGTTGATCGCGCGTTGGGTGTAGGTGTAGGCCGAACCGGACTGCGGGAAACGCCGCACCAGGGTGCCATAACTCACAGCGGTGAACAGGATGCCCGCCAGCGCCAGGATATAGGCGCTGGGCACGTGCCCGGCAGTGATGCCGGAGACGATGCCGAAGGTGTCGAACACGGTCATCGGGGTGAGGTAGGCCAGGCCAATGATCACCACGTGCCAGAGGCGCAGGGATTTACGGAACTGGCCGTTGCCGGTGGCGCGGTGGTCAGGCTGCATGCGCGTGGTACTCCTGGCGTTGGACGGCAGGCACGGCGTGCGGCGGGCACGGCAAGGTCGAGCGGGTGGGCTCCATGTTGTTCACCTTTTATGTTGGAGCTGCGAAGTGCGCGGAGAGGGCGCGGGTGTCAGGGCTTCAAGCGCCGGGACGAGGAAGGCGGCGCGTGTGGGCAGGGGCGTTTGGGCATGATGGCGGCGCGATTGTTCTTCTTCGTGGAATGGGCGCTTGCAAGGTGGGTGAAATAAAAAACGATGGTCATTAGGGTGTCAAGTTAAACATGACAGACTGCCTGGTCATGTTGTTTTTTATCTACATTGAAAGGGGTTTTCGGCCTTTTCTTGGCGCTTTACCTGTTTTGTGCGGATTTTCGTGTCTATAAATATTTACGATTTGGCGGGCGGTGGTACGGTGCCTCGCCTGCGTGTGTGCTGCTGCTATGCCATGCGCTCACCCTGACAGTGGTATTCTGCGCGTCCTCGCGTACCTCCACGCGCAGCCCCTTATGGACAGCAATCGGTTCTATTCATGAAGAAATCAGTAAGCATCCTTTCCGGCCTGGCCGTCGCCATTGCCGTCGCAGCCACCGCTGGCGCCTGGTACACCGGCAAACAATTGCCGGCGGAGCTGGAGCGCTCCATCACCCAGGGTAACGAAGAGCTGAAGAAAGCCCTGGTCGGCACTGGCGGCAGCATGACCATCGAACTGGCTTCGCTGGAGCAGCATTTCTTCACCAGCACGGCGCACTACCGCCTAAAAGCCAAGGACATTCAACTGGGCGAGGTCGAGAAGCTGAACTTCGACGTCGGCGTGGTCGACCAGATCGAGCACGGCCCCTTCCCCTGGTCGCGGGTCAAGGCATTCAAGCTGATGCCGGTGATGGCCACCAGCAACAGCGCACTGGAAAAGGACGATTTCACCGCGTCGTGGTTCGCTGCGGCGGGTGACAAAGCGCCCGTCACCGGCCAAGTCAGCCTGGGCTATGGCGGCACGGTCGAAAGCGATATCCGCCTGGCGCCGGTCAAGCTCGAGGAGGATGGCAAAAAGGTTCTGGACTTCTCCGGCATGCAATTGCTGGTGAGCGGTGACCGCGAGGGCAAGGCTGCCGAAATTCACGCCAATGCCGACCGCCTGGAGCTGAATTTCGCCGATGCGCAAGAGACGCCGGTGAAGATCCTGCTCAGCGGCTTCAAGGTCGGTGGCAAGCTCAGTCAGTCCGCCCATGACATGATCTACCTCGGCAACATCGACCTGGCCCTGGCTGATACGCAGATCACCAGCGGTGCCGATCAGCAAGTGCTGGTGCTCAAGGGGCTGCAGCAGAACAACCTGTACAGCGCCGAAGGCGAAGCCAAGGACAAGCTGTCCGGGCGCCTGGAGTACAAGGTGGCCGACATCAGCTATGCCGGGCGCAAGGTGGGCAGCGGCGAGATGGTCTTCACCATGAAGTCCATCGACATCCAGGCCATGCAGGCACTGCTGGAGTGGTACCAGACCAAGATGCCGCAGGTTCAGCAGGCTGCCGCCGAAGGGCAGGCGCTGCCGTCGCTCGACATGACCCCTGAAGAACAGGCCAAAGTCCAGGGCGATCTGCAAAAGATGCTGGCCGGCAAGCCGCAGTTGGCGCTGGAAAAGCTGTCGTTCAAGACTGCCAACGGCGAGAGCCACTTCAGCCTGGCCATGGACTTCGCCAACCCGACCTCGTTCGACCTGCCGCCTGACCAGTTGGGCAAGCAGTTGGTCAGCAGCCTGCACAGCAAGCTGAGCGTGTCCAAGCCGATGGTCGGTGACCTGGCCACCCTGCAGGCACTGCTGGGTGGCGAGACCGACGCCCAGGCCATCGCCCAGCAATCCAGCCAGGCCGGTGAAATGGTCGGCATGATGGCGGTGCAAAGCGGTATGGCCACGGTGCAGGGCACTGACGTGGTTTCGAGCCTGAAGTATGCCGATGGCATGGTCGACTTCAACGGCAAGAAGATGACCGTCGAAGAGTTCGCCATGCTGATCAGCGGGCACCTGGAGGCACTGCAGCCTCAGGGCTGATCGCGGCTTCAAGGCCCAATTCGCGGGGCAACCCCGCTCCCACGTTGATCGCAGCGTGGGAGCGGGGTTGCCCCGCGATTGCATTCAGCCCCGCCACGCAAAAACCCCTTTTGCATCGCTGCGATTGCCTGTAGCCTTCGCCGTCCGATAATAATCCGCGCCCGCAGAGGGGCCGCGAGGGCCTGCCCAGCTGGCCGTCCGGCACCGCTAGCCGATCTGTCAGGGCCGGGTGATACACTCGATTGACGCGCGTACGCGCCCTGCAGGTCCTGCGATCATGACCCAGATTTCCGAACGCCTGTTGGTACAGGCCCACCTCGACGCCAAGCAGCCCCACCCGCTGACGCCCGCGCAGGAGGCCGAGTACCGTGCGGCCATCGCCGCCGAGCTGAAGAAGCAGAATGCCGTGCTGGTCGCCCACTACTATTGCGATCCGGTGATCCAGGCCCTGGCCGAGGAGACCGGCGGTTGCGTGTCCGACTCGCTGGAAATGGCCCGCTTCGGCAAGAACCACCCCGCTGACACGGTGATCGTGGCCGGGGTGCGCTTCATGGGCGAGACGGCGAAGATCCTCACCCCGGAAAAGCGCGTGCTGATGCCGACCCTGGAAGCCACCTGCTCGCTCGACCTGGGTTGCCCGGTCAAGGAGTTCTCGGACTTCTGCGACCAGCACCCCGAGCGCACCGTGGTGGTGTACGCCAACACTTCCGCCGCAGTAAAGGCGCGGGCCGACTGGGTAGTGACCTCCAGTTGCGCACTGGAAATCGTCGAAAGCCTGATGGACAACGGCGAGACCATCATCTGGGGCCCGGACCAGCACCTGGGTCGCTACATCCAGAAGCAGACCGGCGCCGACATGCTGCTGTGGGACGGTGCTTGCATCGTCCACGAAGAATTCAAGTCGCGCCAACTGGCCGACATGAAGGCGCTGTACCCGGACGCGGCGATCCTGGTTCACCCGGAGTCGCCGGAAGCGGTGATCGAGCTGGCCGACGCGGTGGGTTCCACCAGCCAGCTGATCAAGGCTGCGCAGACCCTGCCGAACAAGACCTTCATTGTCGCGACCGACCGCGGCATCTTCTACAAGATGCAGCAGTTGTGCCCGGACAAGGAATTCGTCGAAGCCCCCACCGCCGGCAACGGCGCGGCCTGCCGCAGCTGCGCGCACTGCCCGTGGATGGCCATGAATACCCTTGAGCGTGTGCTGGATTGCCTGCGCACTGGCAGCAACGAAATCTTCGTCGAGCCGGCGCTGATCCCCAAGGCGATCAAGCCGCTCAACCGCATGCTTGATTTCACCCAGGCGGCGCGCTTGAAGTTGTCGGGCAACG